>JBBKVN010000569.1:0-5765 GCA_037968455.1 Rhodoferax sp. | reverse complement strand
TCCTCGGACGAGTCGTTCTTGCCCGGAATCAGCAGCGTGGTGATTTCCAGCCAGACTGGGGTTTCCCGCCGGAGGTAGATCAAGGTGTCCAGCACAGGCTGCAGGTGAGAGCCGGTGAGCTTGAAGTAAAAGTCCTCTGTGAAAGCCTTCAGGTCGACATTGGTGGCGTCGATTTTGGCGAAGAAGTCGCACCTGGGCTGCGCATGGATGAAACCGGCGGTGACGGCCACCGTCTGCACACCCCGGGCGTGGCAGGCGTCGGCCACGTCCATGGCGTACTCGGCAAAGATCCCCGGGTCGTTGTAGGTGAAGGCGACACTTTTGCATTGGTGGTCAAGGGCCGCCTGGGCAATGGCATCGGGCGATGCCTGGTCCATGAGCAGGTCCATGTCGCGTGACTTGCTGATGTCCCAGTTTTGACAAAACTTGCAGGCCAGGTTGCAGCCCGCCGTGCCAAACGACAGCACGCTGCTGCCTGGGTAGAAGTGGTTCAGAGGCTTTTTCTCAATCGGATCAATGCAGAAACCCGAGGAGCGGCCGTAGGTGGTCAAAATCAACCGCTCGTCTTCGCGCATGCGCACGAAACAGGCGCCACGCTGGCCCTCGTGCAGCTTGCAGTCGCGTGGGCACAGGTCGCACTGAATACGGCCGTCACCCAGGGCGTGCCAGTAGCGGGCGAGGTAGTTGGACTCTATCGTCATGCGGCGCCCGGCTCAGGCTCACTCCATTTTTGAACTGAGTAGCGGTACAGGCGGACCTCTTCACTCCAAAAGTCGGCAGACAGTCCGGATTTGTATTTGAGTCGCGCCACGAATTCTTGTCGGGTGGGTAATTGCGCCCATACCTGGGGCAGGAATGTGCTTCGATAGCGCCCGCATTCAAACACCACACCGTCCACACCGGGCTGCAATTGGGCCAGGGCGTCGGCTTCGCCGGTGAAGGACAAGGGCTCAAGGGGGGACAGCAGAGAGACTTCAATGCGCGTCAGGGGCAGTTCTTCCGGGGTGAGGGGCGCGAACCGCCAGTCCCGGGAGGCAGCAGCCACGGCGTTTGCCTTGACATCGGCAAGCAAGGGCCGCTGAGCGTTCAGGCTACCCATGCAGCCGCGCAAGCGCCCCCGCTGGGTCAGGGTGACGAAGCACGCGCCTGGCTTTTGGAGCCACACGGCGCCTTCTGGCGCCACTTGGGGTTCGTCCAGGGCACTGCTAATCGACGCACGGGCGATGGCCAGCAGCACTGGGCCGGCTGACGCCGGTTTGGCTGACGTCGGTTTAGCCCCGTTGGCGGGAGCCAGATCGGGTGCCGCGCTAGTGGGCATGGGGCACCTGCTGTTCCCGAAAGGCGAAGGCGCCATAGCCCACCACGCGGTCCCGGTCGCCCGCCGTGTCACCGGAATTACACAGCCCCAGAAGCTGCACCTGTAAGTCGTGTCGCAGCGCCGCCAGTAACAAACCGTTTACCGGGGTGCCGCCGCAGGCTTGGGCGTGGGTGATGGTGCAGTCGCGCGCCAAAATGTGCTCGACGGTTTCTTGGTCCATGCTTTGGGCGACGTGGTAGGGCAGAAAGTGGGACAGGTCGGTGCTGATGACAATCAGCGTCTCCGGCCCGCCCCAGACGCGCTCCAGCACCTCAGCCACCTCGGCGGGCGTGGCGTCGCCCACCACCAGGGGAAGCAGCTTGAAGTCATCCAGCACGGCTTGCAAGAATGGCAGCTGCACCTCTAGCGAATGCTCCAACGCATGGGCGGCCGGGTTGACGCTGACTTGCTTCAGGCCGCGAATGGCGGCGACCGCCTCAAGATCCACATCCACCGTGCCCATTGGTGTGGCAAAACGCTCGGCGCCGGCCAGGGCCAGGCCGCGCACAGCCACCCGGTGGGCCGGACCGAGCAAAATGACACGGCGAATCACCGTGCGCACCGAGCTCAATTGGGCGTAGGCCAAAGCGGCCGTGGCGCCGGAGTAAATGTAGCCGGCGTGGGGAACAATCAGGGCCTTGGGCGCCGGCAGGGTTGGCCCGGCAAGCGCTGGCGCACCGGCCAGCAGCGCCGATACGGTATGAGACAAATCAGCCGCCGCCGACGGGTAAAACGCACCCGCCACGGCAGAGGGACGAACATGCATGGCCACCTCCAATTCGGAGGCAGCTTAATTCACCCGCGCCTTCGATGGCTTGCTACATGTCAAACCAGAGGCCTGAACTTGGGCGTCAGGCCGAGTTCTTTACGCCATGAAAGGCGAAGGCCATCTCGGGCTCGCGGCCACAGATCAACTCAGCCAGCGCCTTGCCGGAGCCGGCGCCGTGTGTCCAACCCAGCGTGCCGTGGCCCGCATTGACCCACAATTTGCCGACCTTGGTCTGGCCAATGTAGGGAATGTTGGTGGGCGTGGCAGGGCGCAAGCCAGTCCAGTAGTTGGGTTGACCGCCTTGTTCGGCGTTGCGGGTGTCGCACAGGCCGGGAAACACTTCTTCAATGCGGTTGGACAGCATTTGGCAGCGGGCACGGGCCAGCGGTGTGTCCAGCGACAGGTCGTAGCCGCCGACTTCAATGGTGCCGGCCACGCGCAACTGGTCACCCAGGCGGCTGATGGCGATTTTTTTCTCGTCGTCAATGGTCGACACCTTGGGCGCGAGTTCAGGGCGCTTGATCTTGAAGGTGGCGCTATAGCCTTTGCCGGGGTAAATAGGCAGGTCCACGCCCACGGTGCGCAGTAACGGCGCTGAGTACGAGCCGCAAGCGACCACGACATGGTCCGCGTTCAACTGGCGGGACGCGCCAATGCCGCGCTGTCCGCCAGGTCCGATGCGCGCAGGGCGCACGGCCACGGATTCAATGGCGCCGCCAACCTTGTTCAGTTGCACTACGTCGTGGCCATACAAAAATTCTGCGCCGCGGGCAACACAGGCTTTGGCCAGTGCCTGGGTGAAGACGCGGGCATCGCCCGACTCGTCACTGGCGGTGAAAGTGCCGCCCACAATGCGGTCTGAAAACGACTTGAACGCGGGCTCAATGCGCAACAACTCGGCTTTGTCCACCACGCGGCGGGAGACGCCGTATTTGCTCATCAACTGGGCGGCGTCACCGGCGGTGTCAAACGACTTCTGGTCGGTGTAGTAGTGGGCAATGCCGCACTCCAGCCGCTGGTACTCAATGCCGGTGCTTTGCACCAGCGATTTCAGGGCCGCGTGGCTGTAGGCGCCCAGCGCGACGAGCTGTTGCACGTTGCGCTCAAAGGCCTTGTCATTGCACTGACCCAAAAACTTCAGGCTCCACAGCCACTGGTGCCAGTCCAGCTTGGGGCGAAACAGCAGAGGCGCTTCCTTGCTGAACATCCACTTCAGCGCTTTCAGTGGCGCGTCCCGGTTGGCCCAGGGTTCGCAGTAGCTCACCGAGATTTGCGCCGCGTTGGCAAAACTCGTTTCCATGGCCGCGTCGGGTTGACGGTCAACGACCGTGACCTCGTGGCCCTGCTCCAATAAGTGCCAGGCGGTGCTCACGCCAATAATGCCTGCGCCGAGAATGATGATTTTCATGCGCCGGAGTGTGGCCGATCTCGGGTGGTAAAAAAAGTAGAATTAAACTAATATCAAAAACATTAGATTTGCTAATTGGAGGAGGCGTGATGAGTACCTTTGATCCGGATGCCCTGGAATGTTTGGCGGCTATTGTGGAAGAGGGCGGGTTTGAGCGTGCAGCGGTGCGTTTGTCCATCACCCAGTCGGCGGTGTCGCAGCGGCTTCGATCGCTGGAGGTGCAGGTCGGCACGGTGCTGATCGTGCGCAGCCGGCCTTTGAAAGCCACCTCGGCAGGGCGCTTGCTGCTCAAGCACGCCATGCAGATGCGCCTGCTGCGCGCTGACCTGGAGCGCGATCTCAAAGACTTGACGCCTGGCGTCACCAGCAACGGGCGAGACGAGGAGCGCATATCCATTGCCATCAACGCCGACAGCATCTCCACCTGGGCACTGCCGGCGCTGAGTCGCCTGGTGCATCAAGGTTTGGCCATCGAGATCATCACGGACGATCAGGAATTCACCCACGACTGGCTGCGTGAGGGCCAGGTGCTGGGTTGTGTGACCACACTCAAGCAGGCGCTGCGCAGTTGCAAAATGGTGCCGCTGGGCGCCATGCGCTATGTGGCGGTTGCGGAGCCCGCTTATGCCGCCAAGCACTGCCCGGACGGCATCACGGCCCACAACTTTCGCGCGTTCCCGTTCATTGCCTTCAACCGCAAGGACGGCCTGCAGGCGGAATTCATTGCCAGCAGTTTCAATCTCAAGCGCGTTGCACTGAGCCAGCTCTATGTGCCCAGCTCTGAAGGCCAAGTGCGGGCCGTATTGGCGGGCTGGGGCGTGAGTGTGTTGCCCGAGTTGGGCGTGCGTGAGCACTTGGCCAAAGGCCGCCTGGTCAATATCGCGCCAAAACATTCTTTACCCGTGGAGTTGTACTGGCATTGCTGGAACCTGGACTCGGTGGTGTTGGACGCGCTGACCAACGCTTTAACCGGCGCAGCCTCTCAGTCATTGGTTTGAACTGGTGAGTAGCAAAAAAGTCAGAGTGGCCAGAAATCGACCTGATTGACTAAAATAGGTCATGAACACCGCCCCCATCGTCAGAGTTTCGTTCAAACAACAAATGCTTAAGGCACGCGAGGACGCCATCGTGCAAGCCGTCAACCGGCTGCTGGCTGAGAAAGGCTTTGACGCCATGACGGTGGACGAGGTCGCTGCCCAGGTGGGCATTGCCAAAGCCAGTTTATACAAGCACTTTTCCAGCAAAGAAGACCTGGCCGCCGCTGCCATGGTGCGGGTCTTGCGCCTGGCGCAGGCGTTTGTGGCAACCGTGCCCGACTCGCTCGCCCCGGTTGAGAAATTGCGCTGTGTGGTGCGCTGGATGCTGGGCATCAAGCTGGCCGGTGACATGCCGTCGCTTCCCAACCAGAACTCCTCATTGCGTGCTGCCTTGATGGCCAACAAGGACTATATGGACACGCTGGTGACCGTCAGTGATGTCTTGGGTGAATGGATTGAGGCCGCCCAAGCGGCGGGTGAGGTGAACCCGGGGCTGCCCGCCATTGCGGTGCTGTACACCCTCTATGCCCGAGCCTGCGACCCGGTGCTGGAGTTTTTGCAAATGGGCGGGCAACACACCAACGAGCAAGTCGCCGATCTGGTGCTCAGCACTTGTTTTGACGGGTTGCGGACCCGTTGACGGTTTAGAGGGTTTTTAGGATGTTTGCGCTTGTCTGGCAAGCGCGGGCAGCTATTTATTTGATAGCAATATGTCCTTTGGCGTTAGCGAACCAGCATGACGGGCACTTTGCAGTGCGCCAGCACTTGGGTTGCCACTGAGCCCATGACCAGATTAACCAGCGTGCCGTGCCCGTGTGAGCCCATGATCACCAGGTCAAACTTGCCACTGTCTGCGAACTCGGCGATGGACTCGCCGGCGTGGCCAATCTTCCAGCTGCTTTTGGGGTCAATGCTGTGGCGCAGCAGGAACTCGCTGACCGGTGCCAGTACCTTCTCAGCCTCCTCGCTGTAGTATTTTTCAACGATTTCCTTGCCAACCGCCGCGCGAGCGCGCGGGGGCAATGCCGGTTGGGCCGTGAACACGGTGTAGCTGTTCTTTTCAGAAGAGAACAGCTCGTGCGTGGTCAAATAAGCCAGCATTTTCTTGGTGTACGGGCTACCGTCGACGGCGAGAAGAATGTTCATGGTGGGTCTCCTTGTTGAGAAAGTCAGTGTACTCAGACCGCCGTATCC
>JBBKVN010000568.1:0-3478 GCA_037968455.1 Rhodoferax sp. | reverse complement strand
CGCCGCCAGCAAGTTTGGCGTGATTGGTTTCACCAAAACCTGGAGCCGCGACCTCGGCCCCAAAGGCATTCGGGTGAACGCCGTGGCCCCCGGCTTTGTGAACACGCCCATGGTGGCGGCCATGCCCGAAAAAGTGCGCCACGACCTGGAGGCCAAGGTGCCGCTCAAACGCCTGGGCAAGCCCGAAGAAATTGCCAATGTGTACGCGTTTTTGGCCAGCGACGAGGCCAGCTACATCAATGGCGAGGTGATTGAGGTGTCGGGCGGCATGTCGCTCTAAGCCCGGCAGGCGCTGCCTTTCCGGGCGGCCCTTACTTGGCGGCGCGTTCGGCGTAGCGGTTAAAGCGCAGCGCGCGGGCCTCCAACGTGATGCGGTGCCAGGTCTGGCGCTTGGCAACGGGGTCCATCTCCAACCAGTACTGCACCTCGGCAAAGGTGCGCCCGCAGCCCTTGCACTCTTCGTCGCCCTGGCTGGTGGAGCAAATGGCAATACACGGGGTGTCTTGGGTGCTGTCGTACCAAGCCATCCAGGCGGCCATGGCCTCAGGCGGCAGGGCGGCTTCGTCCACCTCAAGGGCGTGATCAAACACCATGTGTGCATACACCTCGGCCAGCGCCCGCGTGGGGGCCGGCAGGGAAAATCCGTCGGGTGAGGGCGATTGAGCGCGCCAGTAGTTGATGGCCGACTCGATGTCGGTGATAAAAATGACTGCCAAGTAATGGGTCCGAAAGGGGTCCGTCCAGTGGGGGACGGGCATCATAGCCCGCCCGCTGTTCACCCACCCCGGCAGGGTTTTAACGCTTGGTCGTCGCGGTGGCCGAGCGCAGGCTCAGCAGCATGGTGACGGCCAGAATGCCCACCACCACGCCCAGTGACACGCCCACCGGGATTTTGACCAGGTCAATCAAACACATCTTGGTGCCAATAAAGACCAGAATCACCGCCAGTCCGTAGTTCAGCAGGTGGAACTTGTTGGCCACTGCCGCCAGCAAAAAGTACATGGCGCGCAGGCCCAAAATGGCGAACACATTGCTGGTCAGCACGATGAACGGGTCTTGGGTGATGGCAAAGATGGCGGGAATCGAGTCCACGGCAAAAATCACGTCGGTCAGCGCCACCAGGCAAATCACCATGAACAGCGGTGTGGCAATCTTCTTGCCGTTTTCCACGGTCCAGAACTTTTCACCGTCGTGGTGCTGGCTCACTGGCAGTACGCGGCGCAGCAACTTGAGTGCGGGGTTGTCTTCCAGGCTGGGTTCCTGGCCGGCGGCCCACCACATCTTCACGCCCGTCAGAATCAAGAAGGCGCCGAATACGTACAAGATCCAGTGAAACTCAGCCAGTAGCCAGCCACCCAGCAAAATCATGACCGAGCGCAGCACGATGGCGCCAATGATGCCAATCATCAGCACCCGCTTCTGGTACTGCGAGGGCACGGCAAAGTAGGTGAAGATCAGCAGAAAGACAAAGATGTTGTCCACCGCGAGTGATTTCTCAATCAGGTAGCCGGTCAGAAACTCAACCGACTTCTGGTTGGCCAGCTCGACTGAGCCGGTGCTGTCTTTGACGGCCCACCAGAACATGGCGTTGAACAAAAAGCTCAAGGCCACCCAAACCAGCGACCAGTTCAGCGCCTCTTTGACGCCAATGTCATGCGCGCCCTGCTTTTTGAGGACCACAAAATCAATGAACAGGGAGGCAAGGACGATGCCAACGAAAGTGACCCAAAGCCACAGCGGCGCAATAGTGTGCATAACAAGACCTTTGTAAAAAAGTGGAGCGCGGGTGCGCACCCAAAGGTCTTGCGGGAGAGAGCCTGGCGGGCCCCTCTATGTGTTCCGGCTACTATTTTCATAGCAACGTATTGACGAAACACAAGCGCTTGAAGCCGTTTTGGCTACAAGGTCGCTACTCCCCTTTTAGGTGGGCGAATTATGGCCCGGCCGTACAACTCCACACGCCATGTCCGGGCTTGCGCTGTGGCCCGGATTGTGGGTGGCTTAACAGCGACCGTTAAACTGCAGGGCCTAGCGCCGCGCATGCCGTGCGCGCCTTGCCACCTCTCTTCTTGACGACTGACTCCCCCGTGACCGATTTCCCTTCCGAAGACGCCCTGATCCAGTCACCCCGCCTCTGGCAAAACGAACGCTGGACGGCGCGTGTGATCAATAACGACGACGATGACGGCTGGGCCGTGGCCATGACGCTGGACGGCGCCTCTGAGCCCGCACTGGTGGGGCCCTGGACGATGGGGCGTGACAAAAAGAACCCCAAGCCGCTGGATGGCACGGCTTTCATCACGCTGGTCAAAACCGCGTCCGAGTTTGTGCGCCGCCAAGAACAGCAGTTGCACGCCTCGCTGCACCAAAGCATTGCCGTGGTGGCGGGCGAGGCCCGTGTGACGGTGCTGCTGGACATCGTGCCCGACGAAGACAACCCCTACGCCACCTTGACGGCGCAGGACGAGGCGGGTGATGAACTGGCTTGTGTGCGCGTGGCGCCGAATTTCAAGCTGAACCGTGCCAGCGCCAGTCAGTGGGTGGACAGCGGTTTTCCCAAACCGCGCTGAACAGCGCTGAACCGGGCGCAGCACCGGCGCGGCTGAGCCTGCGGTGCTATTCTCGGCCCATGAAACTACTCGTCAAATGGCTGCTTAGCGCAGCCGCCCTGCTGGGCGTGGCCTATCTTTACAACGGCGTGGTGGTGAGCAGCTTTGGCGCGGCGCTCATTGCGGCCTTTGTCATCGGTCTGTTCAACATGATTTTGCGACCGGTGTTGACTGTGCTCACCCTGCCCATCACCGTCATCACACTGGGCTTGTTCCTGTTTGTCATCAATGCGCTGATGTTCTGGTCGGCCGCCGGGGTGTTGGACGGCTTTTATGTGCGCGGGTTTGGCGCCGCGCTGCTGGGCTCACTGATCTACTCGGTGTTCAGCGTGTTAATTGACACCTTTGTCGAGAGCCTGTTCTCTAAGTCGTAGTTCGATTTCACGCTTGCGGGTGTCAATGATGGACGCCTCAATGTGGTCCACCTTGCCATCCGCGCCTACCTTGCCCTGGCGAATCAAGTCTTGGGCCGCGCGCAAGCGGTCCACCCCAGCCGCATAGTCCAGCCGCGCCACCTGCGTCTCGGCC
This sequence comes from Rhodoferax sp., assembly GCA_037968455.1. GTDB lineage: Bacteria > Pseudomonadota > Gammaproteobacteria > Burkholderiales > Burkholderiaceae_C > Rhodoferax. The sequence goes on along the minus strand of JBBKVN010000568.1, from coordinate 341 downwards.
TCGGCCCGGATGGCGCGCAAGGTTTGTCCTTGTGCGGTGTACAGCGTGGCAAGCTGCTGCCAGGCGCCCGCGTCGGTCGGGTGATCGGTCACCCAAACTTGCAGGTTTTGTGCGGCGCCATTTGCCAGGGCGATCTGACCTGAGCGCGCCGCCACGGAGGCGGCCAGCATCAATTCAGGCCGCTGTTTGGCGGTGGCACTTAAGGCCGCCATCAATTGCGTCGCCTGCGGCACCTGGCCGGCCGCCAACGCCATCTCAACGGCCAATAGCTGCGTGAGTCGTGCGGCAGGCGCATCGGACGAGACGGAGGGGCGCAAACGCGCCAGATAGGTTTGAGCCTG
>JBBKVN010000567.1:0-4388 GCA_037968455.1 Rhodoferax sp. | reverse complement strand
AAGGCCCTTCGCACCGAGTTGCCAGGCCAAGACTTTGTCTATTTGGCGGACAAGGGCTATGCCCCCTACGGCGAGCGGGACGAGGCCTTCATCATTGAGCGGGCCCGAATCATCACCCGCTATTTGCTTCAGCAGCACATTAAGCTCTTGGTGATAGCCTGCAATACCGCCACAGCGGCGGCCATTCAAATATTGCGTCGGGAGTTTCCGGCATTGCCCATCGTGGGAGTGGAGCCCGCCGTCAAGCCAGCCGTGGCACTGAGCCACACCAAGCGGATTGGCGTTATGGCGACTCGCGCCACGCTGAACAGCGCCAAGTTTCAGACGCTGATTGCGACATTGGCAGACTCGGCCAAGTTCATTTTCCAACCCTGCGACGGACTGGCGGATGCGATTGAACGCCAAGATGAATCAAAAATGATAGCACTATGCTCAATCTACACGGGTGCCATGGGTCGATTTGGCACTAAAAATGCTGAGGTAGACACCGTGGTGCTCGGCTGCACTCACTATCCCTTCGCCAAAGACCATCTGGCAACGCTACTCGGGCCGGAGGTCCACCTTCTCGATAACGGCGACCCGGTGGCGAGGCAAACCCGCCGGTTGATCGGCGCTGCGGAAAACCCATCGACACCAGGTCGCCTGACCCTGCAAACCACGGGTGATGCGACCACTCTGCAACATGCCGCCCAGCCATGGCTGTCGGTGCAGGGTCCGGTCGAGACCGTGTCGATTTGACCGGTGGTAGGTGATTTCAGCCTCCAAAGCTCGCAATTAGAGTTTCGCCCCTCCTGCCAGCCCGACTCTAACCCCCTCGTCGCAGGCATACTGACCGTCCAAATCACCTGCCCATTTCGAGTTTCACCATGACCCTTTGCCCCATTGCCATCGCTGTTGGCTGCCAAAAATGCCCTGTTTTCAAGGTGTGCCCGCTCAAATCAGTGATCGGCGACGCCCCCAAGCCCGAGGCGCCAACGGCCAAGACTGCGGCCAAGAAAACTGCCGCACCCCGAAAAACCGTCAAAAAAGCGAAGAAATAAGGCAAACAACGGTTCCAGGCTCCGCCCTGAGCGGCGACCCTGCCACAAGGCGGGATAATCGCCCCCCATGAACCCACTGCTTTCACGCCTGCAGCCCTACCCCTTTGAGCGGCTGCGCCAACTCTTCGCCTCTGTCACGCCCAACCCCGCCCTGCGCCCCATCAGCCTGGGCATGGGTGAGCCCAAGCACGCCACGCCGGCCTTCATTCAGCAGGCCATGGTCGACAGCGTTCAATCCAACCCCAGTGGTTTGGCTGCTTACCCCAGCACACCCGGTGAACCCAAGCTGAGAGACGCTTTTGTCAACTGGATGAAGCAACGCTATGGCCTGACCGTGAACCCGGCCACCCAAGTGCTGCCCGTGAACGGTTCGCGAGAGGCATTGTTTGCCCTGACCCAAACCATCATCCAGCCCGCCCCTGCTGGGAGCGCGGCAGATCTGGCCCCCGTAGTCGTCTGCCCCAATCCGTTTTATCAAATCTACGAGGGTGCCGCCCTGCTAGCCGGGGCGCAGCCCTACTTTGTAGCCGGCGAAGCCGCCCGAAATTTCGCACCCGACTGGGACAGCGTGCCCGAGGCAGTCTGGGCGCGCACCCAGCTGCTTTTTGTCTGCTCGCCTGGCAACCCAACGGGCGCAGTGATGCCGCTTGCCGAATGGGCCAAGCTGTTTGCGTTGAGCGACCGCCACGGCTTTGTGATCGCCTCGGACGAGTGCTACAGCGAAATCTACTTCCGTGACGAACCCCCTTTAGGCGGCATGGAAGCAGCCGCAAAGCTGGGTCGCGCCGACTTCAAGAACCTGATTTCCTTCACCAGCCTGTCCAAGCGCAGCAATGTGCCCGGCATGCGCAGTGGCTTTGTGGCTGGCGACGCGGCCATCATCAAACAGTTCCTGCTCTACCGCACCTACCACGGCAGCGCCATGAGCCCGGTGGTGCAAGCCGCCAGCATCGCCGCCTGGGGCGACGAGGCGCACGTCATCGACAACCGCGCCCAATACCGCAGCAAGTTTGAACAAGTCACGCCGATGCTGGCCGAGGTGCTGGACGTGGCCTTGCCTGACGCCGGCTTTTATCTGTGGGCCAAAGTGAAGGGTGATGACGCCGAATTCGCGCAGGAACTGCTCTCTCTTTACAATGTGACGGTTTTGCCCGGCTCTTATCTGGCCCGCGATGCGCATGGCACCAATCCAGGCGCCGGCCGCATCCGCATGGCGCTGGTGGCCGAAACCGCTGAATGCGTGGAAGCGGCACAGCGCATCGTCCAGTTTGTCAAATCCCGAGCGTGAGTCTCAAACCCTGATTACCCTTTTCGAAAGAAGCAAAAAAATGACACAACAACTTCAAACCATCCTCGACGCTGCGTGGGAAGACCGCGCCAACATTTCCGCCAAATCAGCTCCTAAAGAGGTGTCTGAAGCCGTTGAGCACGTGCTGGCCCAACTCGACGCAGGCCAATTGCGCGTGGCTACCCGCGACGGCGTAGGCCAGTGGACCACCCACCAGTGGATCAAGAAAGCCGTCTTGCTGAGCTTCCGCCTCAAAGACAACGAAATCATGAAAGCCGGTGACCTCGGCTTTTACGACAAGGTGCCAACCAAGTTTGCAGGCTTGGACGAAGCCGCCATGAAGGCCACCGGCGTGCGCGTGGTGCCACCGGCCGTGGCCCGTCGCGGTAGTTTTGTTGGCAAAGGCGTGATCCTGATGCCGTCTTACGTGAACATTGGCGCCTACGTGGACGAAGGCACCATGGTTGACACTTGGGCCACCGTTGGCTCCTGCGCCCAGATCGGCAAGAACGTGCACCTGAGCGGTGGCGTGGGCATTGGCGGCGTGCTGGAACCCATGCAAGCCGGCCCCACCATCATTGAAGACAACTGCTTCATCGGCGCCCGCTCCGAAGTGGTTGAAGGCGTCATCGTGGAAGAGAACTCGGTCATCTCGATGGGCGTTTACCTCGGTCAAAGCACCCCCATTTATGACCGCGCCACCGACACCGTCACCTATGGTCGCATTCCTTCTGGCTCAGTCGTCATCAGCGGCAGCCTGCCCAAGAACGACGGCAAGTACAGCTTGTACGCGGCCATCATCGTCAAGCGCGTCGACGCACAAACCCGTGCCAAGACCAGCCTGAACGACCTGTTGCGCGACTGATTCGCAGGCTTTCACTCAATCGTTTGAACCGAGGCTAGATCATGGCAACCACTGGTGTTTCAGGCACGATGGATCGAATTCTTCGCCTGATGGGGGAGAAAAAAGCGTCTGACGTCTACCTGTCAGCGCACTCACCCGCGTTGATTCGGATCAACGGCCAGTGTGTGCCCATCAACAGCCAAGTACTTCCAACCGACGCACCTCGCACCTTGCTGGCCGAGATATTGCCACCCGAGCAAATAGAAGAGTTGGAGGAGATGAACGAGTTAAACGTGGGCTTTCCGCTGCCAGGCGTGGGGCGCTTTCGAATCAGCGCCATGCGCCAGCGCGGCACGATTGCCGCCGTGATTCGCTTCATTGCTATGGACATTCCGCCACTGGCCTCGCTCTCGGTCCCCATGGTTTTGGCCAATCTGGTCATGGAAAAGCGCGGCCTGCTATTGATGGTCGGCGCCACCGGCGCGGGCAAGAGCACTACGCTGGCCTCCATGATTGACCACCGTAATGAGAACTCCACCGGCCACATCCTCACCATTGAAGATCCGGTCGAATTTTTGTTCAAGAACAAGCGCTCCGTCGTTAACCAGCGCGAAGTCGGCACCGACACGCAGTCCACCCAGGTGGCGCTGAAGAACGCCTTGCGTCAAGCGCCCGACGTGATCCTGATCGGCGAAATTCGCGACCGGGAAACCATGTCGGCGGCCATTGCGTACGCTCAAACGGGCCATTTGTGTCTGGCCACCATGCACGCCAACAACAGCAACCAGGCGCTGAACCGAATTCTGAGTTTTTACCCCGCCGAAGTACGTCCGACCATGCTCGGTGACTTGTCCGCGTCCCTGAAAGCCATTGTGTCGCAGCGCTTGCTGCGCACCACCACGGGCGGACGCATCCCGACGGCTGAAGTCATGATCAACACCTCGCTCATCTCGCAAAAGATTGAAAAAGGTGATTTTTCCGGCATTCGTGATGCCATGGACCAGTCCATGGCCGAAGGCGGCCAGACTTTCGAGCAAGACATTGCCCGCCTGATCAAAGAGGGCGTGGTCGACCGTCAAGAAGGCATGAGCAACTCGGATTCCCCCACTAACCTGTTGTGGCGTCTGCAAAATGATTTTCATGCCCGCTCGGCCGTCAAAACCGTGGTCGAAGAGCCGGACGATCAGCCCAGCTTCACGGAATTCACGCTGGACGT
>JBBKVN010000566.1:0-12999 GCA_037968455.1 Rhodoferax sp. | reverse complement strand
ACCATATGGGCGCATGCGGAAGGCCGCGAATACCTGAACTCGGACACAGCAAAAAAACGCCTGGAGGCCAGTCGCACGGAACTGGCGCCATGGATCAATGCAGACACTCACTTGGTCGAAGCCGACCGGTGGCTGGACCAACCGCAAACGCATCTCAAAGTGGGGTCCTATGATTTCCAAATCAGTCATGCCGGGCCCGCGCACACGCCTGAAGACCTGGTCGTGTTTGTGCCGCAACTTGGTGCGCTGTTCGCGGGAGACTTGTTTTTCCAGGGCCGAATCCCCTTCGTTGGCCAAGCGGACAGCCGCTTGTGGATTGCATCGCTTACTCGCCTGATGCAGTACCAGCCCAAAGTCGTCATCCCGGGGCACGGTCCGGCCTCCACCGACCCCATGGCGGACATGGCCATGACCCGTGACTACCTGACGTACCTGCGCACCACCATGGGCGCGGCGGCCCGCAACCTGGATCCCTTTGAAGAAGCCTATGCGAAGGCCGACTGGTCCCGATTTAGTGGCATGCCCTTGTTCCGCGCAGCCAATCGCATGAATGCCTACAACACCTATTTGCTCATGGAACAGCAGGGCGACAAATGAAACCACAAACCGTTGCCCGCGCAGGGTGGTCACGCCGACAGGTACTGGCGGGCGCGGCCATCACACTGGCGTCGCCTCTAAAGGGTGCAATGGCTTCTTCGACCCCGCCTGTTGCCCCGATTGATTGGTCAACGTTGCGCTTGCTGGACGAGCATGGGGATGGCCCTGCCAAGTGGTCCGGACTGCCGGTCGTCGTTGTGTTCTGGGCCACTTGGTGCCCGTTCTGCAAACGCCACAATGCTCACGTTGAAAAGTTGTACCAGTACAGTCAGGGCAAAGCGTTTCGGGTGCTGGGGGTGAGCAGCGAGAACGATCAAGAAAAAATCAAAAGCCATGTTCTAGCCAATCAGATGCATTTTCCAATTGCCATGGCGCAGCCCGGCTTTCGGGCGCAGTTTACAAGCCGCAATGTCATCCCCTTGACCTGCTTGGTGGGTGCCGATGGTCGATTGATGCAAGCAATGGCTGGCGAGATGTCCCAAGACGACGTGATGTCGCTCGCCGTGACCTTGGGCGCTGCTAAACCTAGAATTGACGCTGTTTCACTTTTGACACGGGACGTGATATGGGCGAGTTAAGCAGCGAAGACCGAGTTTTTGAATCTGCAGCGCAGCTCTTTTCGCTGCTCTCGACGCCCTTGCGGCTCAAAATCATCAGCGCGGTGTGCGAGAAAGAAAAAAACGTGTCCGAGCTGCTGGCCTTGATCGACACGACGCAGCCCAATATGTCGCAGCACCTTTCCGCCTTGTACCGCAAAGGCGTGCTATCAAGGCGCAAGGAAGGGGCACAGGTGTTCTATGGCTTGCAAAGCGAGCGAGTCGCCACCTTGTGCCGTGCGGTATGTACGCAGGTCGCGATCGAATTGGATGACAACACCCCGATTGATGTGGCCGACCGATTGACAAAGACGGCCACGTCGGAAGACATCGAGGCATCCTGATAGCAGGCCCGCAACTGAGCAATCGCAGCGCCGTCCGATGACGATGGCGCGCCATGCAAACCCGTCACTCAACAGGAGCAAACCATGATGACATTGCGGAAATTTCTTCAAACCGGTGTTTTCGCCGTTGGCGCCAGCCTCGCCACGGGCGCGATGGCACAGACGGCCAGTCCGCCACTGGCGAAGGTGGTGTTTCAGGTCAGTGATGGCGATGCCGCCAAATGGAATCTGGCCTTGAACAACGCGAAAAACGTGCAGCAGGAGCTGGGTGCCTCCAAAGTGCAGATTGAAATCGTCGCCTACGGACCTGGCATCGGCATGCTCAAAGACGACGCCACCACGGCGAACCGGGTTGCCGAGGCGGTGCAGTCCGGGGTTCAAGTCGTCGCCTGCGAAAACACGATGACAGCCCTGAAGCTGACCAAAGCAGATATGAACAAGTCAATCGGCTATGTGAACGCCGGCGTGGTGGAACTGATGAAACGACAGTCCGAAGGATGGGCTTACATTCGGCCCTGATGAGGTTGGTCATGCATGGGCATGGCCGAAAAGAAATTCATCACCCCGAGACGATGTACGGCGACTCAGAACGGCACTCGACTTCCCTGAATGCACTGGCTTGGGCGAGGCAACGCGTGGCCTGATCGTGGCACCATCTAAAAAACCGGCCTATCTTGGCACGACCCCTTGAATCGGAGTCTCTACCCATCGGTATGCCTCTGCGATGCCGTCAGAGGGTGGAGTAATTACTCACTAATTGATAGCTGGTTGCGCACTCTGTACGGGCGCTACAGCCCGATTTCACTTACAAGCCCAGCGTCTGCCAGACGGCATCCATCTTGGCCGTCACTTCGGGCGTCATCGACATCGTGCGCCCCCATTCGCGCTGGGTCTCACCGGTCCACTTGTTGGTCGCGTCCAGGCCCATCTTGCTGCCCAGACCGCTCACGGGCGAGGCGAAGTCGAGGTAGTCTATAGGTGTGCTGTCCACCAAAAGGGTGTCGCGCGCGGGGTCCATGCGGGTGGTGATCGCCCAGATCACGTCGGCCCAGTCGCGCACGTTGATGTCGTCATCCACCACCACAATGAACTTGGTGTACATGAACTGGCGCAAAAAACTCCAGATGCCAAACATGATGCGCCGTGCGTGGCCGGGGTAGGCCTTTTTGATGCTCACCACCGCCATGCGGTAGCTGCAACCCTCCGGCGGCAGGTAAAAGTCGGTGATCTCGGGGTATTGCCGTTGCAACAGCGGCACAAACAACTCGTTCAGTGCCAGGCCCAGCATGGCAGGCTCGTCCGGGGGCTTCCCGGTGTAGGTCGAGTGGTAGATTGGGTCACGCTTTTGCGTGATGCGGTCGATGGTGAACACCGGAAACTCGGCCGTTTCGTTGTAGTAGCCGGTGTGGTCGCCATACGGCCCTTCAACGGCATGCTCGAACCCGCTGGCGTGTGTGGCATCAGGATAGATATGGCCTTCAAGCACGATTTCGGCTGAGGCGGGCACGCGCAATTCACTGCCCAGCGCTTTCACCACTTCGGTGCGGCTGCCTCGCAGCAGGCCGGCAAACTGGTACTCCGAGAGGCTGTCAGGCACAGGGGTAACGGCGCCCAGAATGGTGGCCGGGTCGGCCCCGAGGGCGACGCACACCGGGTAGGGCTGGCCCGGGTGGAGTGCGCCGTGCTCCCGAAAGTCCAGCGCGCCACCTCGGTGCGGCAGCCAACGCATGATGACCTTGTTGCGGGCCAGCACTTGCTGGCGATAGATGCCCAGGTTTTGCCGTGCCTTGTGCGGCCCCTGCGTGATGACCAGACCCCAGGTGATGAGCGGCGCCACGTCGCCCGGCCAGCAGTGCTGCACAGGCAGGCGGGCCAAGTCCACATCAGCGCCCTCCCAGACCACGTCCTGACAGGCGGCGCTGCGCTGCTCTTTGGGCGCCATGTTCCACAGGGTTTTGACCATGCTGCGCAGGCCCATCAGCTCTTTGAAGCCCTTGGGCGCCTCGGGTTCCTTGAGCATGGCTAGCACGTGGCCAAACTGGCGCAACTCACTGGCGTCGCTCACACCCATGCCCAGCGCCACCCGGCGCGTGGTGCCAAACAAGTTGCCCAGTACCGGCATGCTGTGGCCAGTCGGGTTCTCAAAGAGCAGCGCCGGGCCCCCCGCGCGCAAGGTGCGGTCGCACAGTGCGGTCATCTCCAAATGCGGTGAAACCGCGGCGCTGACGCGCTTGAGTTCGCCCAGTCGCTCGAGTTGGGCAATGAAATCTCTTAAATCCCGATAGGCCATGAATGTGGGTTAGTTGGAGACAGATGTGGAAGGTTGCGTGCCCGTCAGGCCGCTCCATCGCGGGGCATCGGCTTGGGCCAGTCCCAGCAAGTCCACCACCCGGCTCACGGTGTGGTCCACGATCTCGGCCACCGTCTGGGGTCGGTGGTAGAAGGCCGGCACCGGCGGGAAAACGATCGCGCCCATTTCGGTCACGCTGGTCATGTTGCGCAAGTGGGCCAGGTTCAAAGGCGTTTCGCGAACCATCAGAATCAGCCGGCGCCGCTCTTTCAGCATGACGTCGGCTGCGCGGGTGATCAGGTTGTCGGACAGCCCGTGGGCCACGGCGCCCAGGGTGCGCATGGAGCACGGGGCAATCACCATGGCTGTGCTTTGAAACGAGCCGCTGGCAAGGGCCGCGCCCACGTTCCGTACCTGGTAGCTCACATCGGCCAGGGCCTCGAGCTGGTCGCGGCCCATGTCCAACTCTTGCTGCACATTGAGCCAGCCGGCCTCAGACACGACCAGGTGGGTCTCCACCCCGTCGATGGCACGCAGCTTTTCCAGCAAACGAACGCCATACACCGCGCCGCTGGCCCCTGAGATGGCCACAATGACGCGTTGGGGGCACGGCACGACACTCATGGAGACACGGCCAGCAAAGTGGGGTCGGTGTGTTGCCGGGCGGCTTGCTGCAAGTCTGATGTCACCTGGGTGAGGACCATGTTGGCCTGATCGGCGTCAAAGTCAGTGTGTTGGCGCTTTTTGACGCCGTATTGTTGCAACTGGTAATGCCGGTCCGCCTCCAGCCCGTGGCGCGACAGGCAACTCTTGACGCACACCAGCGGGCAACCATCCAGGGCCACAATGGCGCGCCCCGACTGCGCAATTTTCAGCAGGTAAGGCACATCGCCACCGACCCCAGCAATACAGGACATCTCGGCCACGCCACGGCGGTCCAGTTGCACAGCCACATGATTCGCCAACTGCGCCGCGCTTGAACAGCCTGAGCAGGCATAAACCAGGGGCAACTGGGGGGCATCGGCGGGCATGGCTTAACTCCTGTGAGCAGGGGTAAAAAGGGCTTTCAAGCGGGACAGAACTTGGCTTGGTTTGAGCTGCTCCAGGTTCAGGATGGGCAACTCAATCGCATCCAGCGTGTTTTTGACCAGCAAACCCAGTTCGGTGTCGCCTTCCATGGACAGGCGGCGGCTGAAAAACAGCGTGTCGGGGTCTTCCAGGCGGCGGGCCAGCAGCACAAAGTCATAGGCGCTGGCGCTGATCGTCAGGTCGGCCTCCCCCGTGTTCTGGGTGGCCGAGAAGCGGTCTTTGCGCCATTCAAAGTCAAACGCCCACTGGGCATCAGTGACCCGCAAGCGGAGTTTTTTGCCTACCAGCATGGCGGTCACGTCGGCGGCCAGTTGCTGGCGCAGCGCCACATTCAAGGCGCTGACAAACAGCAGGGAGCCAGGGTAGGCGGGCAACCGGGACAACAAGCTGCCCACCGGTTGCGGAAGCAAAAGCGAGGTGGTTGACATGGGGGTCCTTCTCGTCTCAATGAATCGGGTGGGGGGGCGGCGAACTACGCGCTCGCGGTCTCGGGGGTCAATTGCTCCAGCCCGGGTTTGCCGTACCAGTAGCCGTTGCAGCCCACGTCGGGCATCAGGTCGGCCATGCGTGCCATGGCCGCTGGCGCGGCGCTGGCGTCAGCCAACACGGATTGATACAGGCCAAGGATGTCGGCGGTGTGGGTGGACTGCGGGCTGATGCGAACCACGTCCACGCCCATGGTCTGCATTTCGGCCAACTCGGGCAACAGGTTGTACACCCGCGCGGATTGGGTTTGGGTGCCGTTCAAGACCAGAAAACCTTCGCTTTCCTGGGTGCGCATCATCAAGCCATCGGCGTGGTCCAGGCAGCTGAACTGGCAGTCGTCCTTGGGCAGGTTGCGGTGGCGCGCGGTAAAACAACGCGCTGAGAACGCCAGTGGCATGCGTCCGTAGGCGAACACCTCGGTTTCCAGCCCTTCAGGGCGGCCCTGCTGCATCAGTGCCAGGTCGTCGCGGCTCATTTCTAGCGGCATGACCCAGCGTTGGGCGCCCAGGCCGGCCATCCACTGCAGGGTGGGCACGTTGTAAATATTGAGGTGCGGACCGGCCACAAAGGGCACTTTGCCATTCAAGCAGTGCACGGCGCCCATGTCGTTGGCCTCGACCATGAATGCGCCGTTGGCGGCGATCTTGTGCAACACCGTCACGTCGGCGCCGGATTCGATCAGTACCTGGGTCGACAAGACCACCTCTTTGCCCGCCTCTTGCAGGCGCCCGGCCAAGTGCAGCCAGTCCGCCAAGCGTAATTCATGGCGGCGCGAGCAAACGGTTTCACCCAGGTAAACAATGTCGGCGGCACTGGCCGCCACGGTTTCATAAAAACTGAAGATGGCGTCGCGCTGCCAGTAGTACAGCAGGGGGCCTAAAGCGATTTTCACGAGGGGTTTCCTTATTTCCAGGGCCGGTGGTAGGCGCCCAGCGTGTGCTGCTGGCCTTCGGCCACCTTGTCCAGGTCACTCATCCAGACCGGCTTGGCCGAGTAGCGGTGGGGGTTGTCGCGGCAGTTGTCGATGGCTTCTCGCCACACCTTGGTGACCTGGGCCACATAGGCCGGGCTGCGTTGTCGACCCTCGATCTTGATGGCGCGCACGCCCATCTTCATGAGCTGCGGTAGCAAGGCCAAGGTGTTGAGACTGGTGGGCTCTTCAATGGCGTAGTAGTTGTGGTCGTCGCCGACGTCAAACCGGCCTTTGCACAGGGTGGGATAGCCCGCGTTCTCGCCGGGGGCGTAGCGGTCAATCAGCACGCCGTTCAAGCGCGACTCGCGACCTTGCGGGGTTTCTTGCCAGCGCACCGCTTTGGGAGGCGAGCACACGCCGTTGGTGTTGGGGGCCTCGCCCGTGACGTAGGACGACAGGGCGCAGCGCCCTTCCACCATCACACACAGACTGCCAAAACCAAAGACTTCGATTTCCACCGGGGTCTTGTCCATGACCTGCTCCACTTGCGTGAGTGACAGAACCCGTGGCAAGACCGCACGGGAAATACCAAAGTGCTGGTGGTAAAAATTGATGGCCTCGTAGTTGGTGGCCGAGCCCTGTACCGACAAGTGCAAGCGCAGGTTCGGGTAGTGTTTGAGGGCGTAGCCCATCAGGCCCGGGTCGGCCAGAATGACCGCGTCGACCCCGCTTTGGGCGGCCCGGTCGATGGCGCTGCGCCACACTTCGGGGCTGGCCGCCTGCGGGTAAGTGTTCAGCGCCAACAGGACTTTTCGGCCCCGGTCATGCGCGTAGCGAATACCGGTGTTGATGGCCGCTTCGTCAAAATTCAGCCCGGCAAAGTTGCGGGCGTTGGTGGCGTCCCGAAACCCCAAGTAGACACAATCCGCCCCATGGTCAACGGCCGCTTTGAGCGCGGGCAAGCTACCTGCGGGGCAAACCAGCTCCATGGGAGGTGCGGGAACGGCGGTGCGGTCAACGATGGAATTCATGATGGGGCAAGAGGTGGTGGACTCGGTCTGGCGGCTGGACACGGCCATGCGGCACTGGCCAGCCGTTGGGCGACAAAGGTATCAAACGCCGCCGGCGAACCCGCTGACACAGGTCAATCAAAGTTAAAACAGACACGCCACTTTGTCAGTGGCGCTTTCGCTTTAGCCGCCGCAGCAACCGCCGCAGCAACCATCGCGTGCTTTGGTAGGGGCCTGGGCGCGCTTGGCAACAGCGACACGCCAGACCTGTGGTCCGGCTTCCAGATACTCCCAGCTAAACTGGCCGGGTGAACGGATTTCCAACTGGGCGCTCAATGCCATGGGGTCATGGTCATTGGTGAGCTCTAGCGTTTGACCGAGCTGCAACGCTTCAAACCGGTTGAAAACCATGGCCTGACGCTCCGCGGCGGAGATTTGGCGCAAATCGATGTTGCTGACAATGGGGGCTGGCATGGCAAAGTCTTTCAATGGAAGTGGCAAATGCACCTGAACAGTTTAAAGATGCATTCATAATGCCTGTTTAATGTACCGCAATACGTGGCCAGCCAGTAGAGAATCCGGCCCGACCTTAATCTGGATCAAACTTCTTCCATGAACCGACAACTTTGGCTGCTGGCGATTTGCCAAGGCTTGTTCCTCACCAACAACGTCACCTTCATCGCCATCAACGGCCTGGTCGGCTTGAGCATGGCCCCTTTGGGCTGGATGGCCACCTTGCCGGTCATGGGCTATGTGGTGGGCAGCGCCTTGTCCACGGGGCTGGTGGCCAAATCCCAGCACCGCCTGGGTCGCAAGCGCTCGTTTCAGCTGGGTTTGCTGGTGGCCATGGGGGCGGCACTGCTGTGCGCCTACGCGGCCCTGTCCCACAACTTCTGGCTGCTGTGCACCGCCACCTTGATTGCGGGCTACTACAACGCCAACGCCGGCTTGTACCGCTTTGCCGCGGCCGAGCTGGCGGCGCCAAACTGGCGCGAAAAAGCCGTGTCCATGGTGATGGCGGGCGGCCTGATTGGCGCGGTACTCGGGCCGAATCTGGCGCAATACACCCGCACGATCATGGAGGTGCCATTTGCCGGCGCCTACATTGCGCTGGCCCTCGTGGCCTTGATTTCCATGACGGTGCTTGGTCAGATTGAGTTCCCCCCACAACCACCAAAAAATGTGCTCGACGGTGGGCGCCCGTTGCGCGAGATCATGCGTCAGCCGGCCTTCATCGTGGCCGCTGCTACGGGCGCTTTGAGCTATGGCGTGATGAACCTGTTGATGGCCGCCACCCCGCTGGCCATGCAACAGTGCGGCTTGCCGTTTTCCGACGCCGCGCTGGTGTTGGAGTGGCACGTCATTGGCATGTTTGCACCGGGCTTCTTCACCGGCCACTTGATCAAGCGGTTCGGTGCATTGCCCATCATGGGCGTGGGAGTTGTGCTGTTCGCGTTGTGTATTGGCGTGGCGCTCTCGGGCGTGGAGTTGCAACAGTTCTTGGTGGCCTTGTTGTTTCTCGGTGTGGGCTGGAACTTCCTGTTCACCGGCAGCACGACCTTGTCCCTGTCAACCTATACCGCTGCTGAAAAAGACCGGGCGCAGGGGGCCTTGAACTTCTTTGTGTTTGCCACGTTGGCCGTCAGCTCGTTTGCTTCCGGCATGCTGGTCACCACCCAGGGCTGGGCGCTATTGAACTGGGGATCATTGGTGCCGGTCGTGCTCACCGCGTGGGCATTGATGTGGCTCAAAGTGCGCCGTCAAACCGAAGTAAGATGAAACATAGACGGGGCGCGATGTACGCCCCGCGTTCATCAACTGATAGGAGACAAATCCATGCAAAGACGACAACTTTTGGCCAGCGGCGTAGCCGCCGCTGCTCTGCCCCTCTGGACCCACGCTCAATCACTTGAAAAGACACAAGTCACCCTGGCGGTTGGGGGCAAAAACTTGCTGTACTACCTGCCATTGACTGTGGCCGAACAGCTGGGATATTTCAAAGCAGAAGGCCTGGATGTCACGGTGGTCGATTTTGCCGGGGGCTCCAAGGCGCTTCAAGCAGTTGTCGGTGGCAGCGCTGATGTCGTGTCGGGTGCGTTTGAGCACACCATCAACATGCAGTTCAAGGGGCAGTACCTGCGCGCTTTTGTCCTGCAGGGTCTGGCGCCACAAATCGTCTTGGGCGTCAACCCCAAGACCATGGCAAACTTCAAAACCATTGCCGACCTCAAAGGCAAGAAAATTGGCGTCACCGCGCCGGGCAGTTCAACCAATGTCATGGTCAACTTTGTGCTGGCCAAGGCGGGCCTGAAGCCCTCAGACGTCAGCATTGTGGGTGTGGGCGCAGGCAACGGTGCCGTGGCCGCGATGCGTTCAGGCCAGATTGATGCGATCAGCAACCTGGACCCGGTGATCACCCTGTTGCAGCGCTCGGGCGACCTCAAAATCGTGTCTGACACCCGCATCCTGGCGCAGTCCGAGAAGATTTTTGGCGGCCCCATGCCCGCCGGTTGCTTGTACGCGCCTCAAACCTTCATCGACAAGAATCCCAACACCACCCAAGCGTTGGCCAATGCCATCGTGCGCGCCAACAAGTGGATTCAGGCAGCCGGTGCGGCCGAGATCATCAAGGCGGTTCCCGAGAGCTATCTGCTGGGTGACCGGGCGGTGTACATCGACGCCTTTTTGGCCACCAAAGGCGCCCTTTCGCCCGACGGCCTGATTCCTGAAAAAGGTCCCCAAACTGCATTCAACGCGTTGGCCAGTGTGGACGACAAATTGGGCGCGGCCAATCTGGATCTGACGGCGGTCTATACCAACGTTTTCGCTAAAAAAGCCAACATCAAGTACCCCAAAGGCTGACATGAGCGCTGCGCTGGAACTAAAAGACGTTGCTTGCACCTTTATTGACAAAAACAACCCGGGTCAGCGCTACACGGCGGTTCAAAACGTCGACTTGACTGTGGGCGCCGGAGAGTTTGTCAGCGTGGTCGGCCCCACCGGGTGTGGCAAGAGCACCCTGCTGAATGTGGCGGCCGGTTTGTTGGCGCCCAGCACGGGGTCGGTGCAGGTGTTTGGTCAACCCTTGGTGGGTATCAACGCCCGGGCCGGCTACATGTTCCAGGCGGAAAGCCTGATGCCCTGGCGCACGGCGTTGGCCAATGTGATGGCCGGCTTGTCCTTTCGCGGCATGCCCGAGGACCAGGCCACCAGCGAGGCGCAGGACTGGCTGCGCCGCGTGGGCTTGGGTGGTTTTGGGGACCGCTACCCGCACCAGATGTCGGGCGGCATGCGCAAGCGGGTCAGTCTGGCCCAAACGCTGGTGTTGGACCCCGACATTATTTTGATGGACGAGCCTTTCTCGGCGCTGGACATCCAGACCCGCCAACTCATGGAAAACGAGTTGCTGGCGTTGTGGGCGGCCAAGAAAAAGGCGGTGCTCTTCATCACCCACGATCTGGACGAAGCCATTGCCATGAGTGACCGCGTCGTGGTGCTCAGTGCGGGCCCCGGCAGCCACCCCATGGGCGAGTTTGCTATCGACCTTCCCCGCCCACGTGATGTGGCGGAGGTCAAGATGACGCCTCGTTTCATGGCGTTGCATTCGGCCATTTGGGACGTCCTGCGCGGCGAAGTGCTCAAGGGCTATCAACAACAACTTCAGGTGGCCTGACCCCTATGTGGAATTTGATCAAACCTCGTCGCAGCACGCTGTGGCTTTGGCAGCTCAGCCTGTTGGTATTGCTTTTTGTGTTCTGGCATGTGATGACGGTGCCCGGCCTCATTCCGCCCATGATGTTTGAGAACGATCGCCAGGCGGCCTTCTTCTTTGGCGAGCCGCTCAAGATGATGGTGCGAATCTGGGACTGGTTTGTGGTCGATGCCGACATCTACCAGCACTTGGGCGTGACGCTGGCTGAGACCCTGATGGCCTTTGCCATTGGCTCGGGGCTGGGTCTGGGGGGCGGGCTTTGGCTGGCCTTGGCACCCATGGCCTCGGCCATTCTGGAGCCTTACATCAAGGCCATGAATGCCATGCCGCGCATTATTTTGGCGCCCATTTTCTCCGTCTGGTTCGGTCTGGGCATGGGCTCCAAAGTGGCCTTGGGGGTGACGCTGGTGTTTTTCATTGTCTTTTTCAACGTCTATCAAGGCGTCAAGGAAGTCAGCCCGGTGGTGTTGGCCAATGCCCGCATGCTGGGTGCCAGCCAGCGTCAACTCTTGCGCCACGTCTACTTGCCCAGTGCTACAAGTTGGGTGTTCAGCTCGCTGCACACCTCGGTCGGTTTGGCCTTTGTGGGCGCCGTGGTCGGTGAATACCTGGGGTCCAGTCAAGGCGTGGGTTATCTGATCTTGCAGGCCGAAGGCAGTTTTGACATCAACACCGTCATGGCGGGCATTCTGGTGTTGACGGCTTTTGCGCTCGCACTGGACGCGCTGGTGGGCCGCATTGAAAAGCACCTGATGAAGTGGCAACCCCGCAACGGCGAGACTGAAAAACTCTGAACCGCCAGGGTGGGCTGGGCGCCGATCAAAACCGCGCGTCCAGCCAGCGTTTGAGCGCCACAAAAACGGGGCCCGCATGGACCTCGTTGAAGATCTCGTGGTACAGATCGTCAAAGCATTGCGTTGTCACCACGTTTTGGGGTGCAGCCGCCGCAAACGCTTGACTACCCGCCGGATTGACCAGAAGGTCGTCACCAGCATAGAGCAACAGGGTTGGTGTTTTCCACCGGGGCGCCTGCGCGACGACGGCAGGGCCACCTTCTGCAATGAACAGCGCCAGTCGCGCCGAGATGCGGTCATGCACTAGCTTGTCCGCCTTGTAGGCTGCAACCACCGCGGGGTCATGGGAAATAAAACTCGGGTTGACCCCGTTGCCGATGCGCAGATCGGGGGCAATTTTGGGCAACACCGCCAGCAAGGCCTTTTGCACCAAATTAAGTCCAGCGTCCAGCGCCGGCGACGACAGCACCAGTGCACTCACGGGGCGAATTTTCCGGGCCACAAATTGCGCGGCCACCAACCCACCCATGCTGTGTCCCAGCAGGATCAAGGGGGCAGACGCCTCCATACGGGTTCGGGTGTCGTCTACCAGGTCGCCCAGGTCGTCGAGCAAACGCGTGGCGCTGGGCAGGCCCCCGCGCGGTCCACCTGAGCTGCCATGGCCATACTGGTCGTAACCCCGCACCACAAAGCCCCAGTCGTTCAATCCGCGCGCCACAGCGTCGTAGCGGCCAGCGTGTTCACCGAGTCCGTGCACGATCAGCACAGTTCCCCGGCTGGCGAATCTTGCCGGTAGCGGCCAGTCTTGTACCGCGATGTTTTCTCCGTCACGCGCCACAAACGGAGACAGCGTGCTTTCTGGCAGCGAATCTGAGAGCGGCGGCATGGTGAATCTGGGTGAAACGCCGGTGCAACGGAGTTCAGGGCACTTGGGCGATGACTTGGGCCACGGCTGCAGTGAGCTTCTTGGCATAGGGCACATGCAGAAACTCGTTGGGGCCGTGTGCATTGCTCTTGGGGCCCAGCACGCCGCAAACCATCATTTGTGCTTTGGGAAAGCCCTTGGACAGCATGTTCATCAAGGGAATCGTGCCACCCTGGCCAATGTGGCCGCAAGAGGCGCCAAAGTAGGTGCTGGACGCGGCGTTCAGCGCGTTCTCAAACCAGG
>JBBKVN010000565.1:0-11509 GCA_037968455.1 Rhodoferax sp. | reverse complement strand
AACAAAGCAGGGGAGAAGAACGAGCTTCGCAACGTGGGCCCAAGCGTTAGCTACAAGCTGCGGGATGCATCCGGGCAAGCACGGGAGTACAACAATTACATGCTGCCTGTGAATATGGGTGATGGCAGTTCGGTGTTTTTGATGGGCTTGCGCAATACACCTGCCGATGCATTCAGGTATCTTCGCGTGCCGGCTGACGATCTGGGCTCGCCGAACGGATTCTTCAGAATGCATGTCGCGCTGGCTGATCCGGCAGTGCGTCAGCAATTGGTTCAACGCTATGTTTCGCGGGCGGTTGATGCCAGTCGTCCCGATTTGATCAAACCGTTGACCGCGTCAACGACCCGCGTGCTGGAACTGTTTGCGGGAACTCCGGGCGGTCCTGACGGTCAGTCCACCGGTGGCTTGCAAGCGGTGGCCGACTTTATGGATGCCAGCGTGCCAGAGGCGGAGCGTGAGAAGGCCGGCGATGTGTTGATCCGGATTCTCAACGGCGTCCTCTTCGAGCTTGCGCAACTGACCCGCGAACAAGCCGGATTAAAACCTCTGGAGTCCAATGACCAGACCTTGTCGTTTATGTCACAGGCCGTATTGGCACTGAGTGATGTTCAGCATTACCCGGCACCCATGGTGTTACAGCTGGAAGATTTCACCCACGTGCAGGCCAGTGTGTTTCAGGTGGCGCGAGCCCCTGGCAAGAGCGTGGTTTATCTCGGATGTACGTTGCTGATTTTGGGCGTCTTTGCCATGCTCTACATCCGTGAACGACGGGTGTGGGTTTGGTTGGCTCCCCGCGAGAGCAGTAGTGGCGATGCCTCGACTGCGACGATGGCCATGTCCAGCAACCGAAAAACGATGGATGGGGATCGCGAGTTTGAGCAACTCAAGCTGAAACTGATCGGAATCAAGGAAGAATGAAATGAATACTGCCTCAGCCACACTGACAAAGACGATGACGTTAAACGAGGGTTATTTTTCCAGGCGCAACTGGTATGACTGGTTGTTCGCTGCTTTGGTCGTCGCTGGCGGTGCGTTTGCTTTGTTCAAATATCACAGTGCTATGGATGTCTACGAGAAGGCCATCACGGCTGGGGCTGTGCCCTGCGCCATCATGCTGGCTTGGTTTTGGCGACCGCTTCGGACTTTGATGGTGCTGGTCGCGGGGTTTTCGTTGTGGGGCATTGCGTCATATCAAGGCAACTTGGCCAATGCCGACAGCGTGTTTTGGTTGAAATATTTCCTGTCCAGTCAATCGGCAATTCTTTGGATGAGCATGCTCTTTTTCATGAGCACCATTTTTTACTGGATTGGCATGTTCGCATCTCGGCAAGGCGACGCCATGTCATTGGTGGCCTCCAAGCTTGCTTGGGTTGCAGTCGGTATGGCTTTGATTGGGACCATGGTGCGGTGGTACGAGAGCTATCTGGTGGGGGCCGACGTCGGACATATACCGGTGAGCAACTTGTATGAAGTGTTCATCATGTTTTGCTGGATGACGGCAGCGTTCTATTTGTATTTCGAGGCGCAGTACAAGACTCGGGCCTTGGGCGCGTTCGTGATGCTGGTGGTGAGCGCTGCAGTGGGTTTTTTACTTTGGTATACGCTCGTCCGTGGCGCACATGAGATCCAGCCCTTGGTTCCCGCACTCAAAAGCTGGTGGATGAAGTTGCATGTCCCTGCCAATTTCATCGGTTACGGCACCTTTGCTCTGGCTGCGATGGTCGCCTTTGCTTACCTCATCAAACAGCAAGCAACGGAGACGCGATGGTACAAACTGGCTCCGCTGTGGCTACTTGGCATCGTTCTGTGCTTTGAACCTATTGTGTTTCGCAAGTCTTCGGCCACTGGTTTGAGCGATTATTGGGCCGTCTATTTTGGCCTGTCCGCTCTGATCATGGGCGCTATTCTTTTTGGGCGTCGTCAAATTGCAGCGCGCCTGCCTTCCTTTGAGGTGTTGGATGATGTAATGTACAAGTCCATTGCTGTGGGGTTCGCGTTTTTCACCATTGCGACCGTGTTGGGTGCACTTTGGGCTGCGGATGCGTGGGGTGGGTACTGGAGTTGGGATCCTAAGGAAACATGGGCCTTGATTGTTTGGCTCAATTACGCGGCCTGGCTTCATATGCGTCTCATGAAGGGACTGCGGGGCACGATCGCTGCATGGTGGGCATTGGCTGGTTTGGCCGTCACGACTTTTGCGTTCATTGGCGTCAACATGTTTTTGAGTGGGTTGCATAGCTACGGCACGCTGTAAATGGGTGGAGCAGGAACGCTTCACTCTGTAAGATTTAAGCTTCGTTTGAGACCAAGTTAAAAAGAGGACCTTACGATGCTAATTAGGACAGGTGATTCCGGTTTTTCACACGCATTAAGCAGTGAAATTACGACCCAAAGCGTATATCAACAGCGTCGCCATCTGATTCGGTTGATGGCAGGCGGCGCGGTTGGTGCCGCAATGGGTTTGATGGCGGCTCGGGAGGCCCATGCGCAAAGCCCCGGAAAATTGACAGCACTGTCGTTTGAAAAGTCTCGACTGCCCGGCGCCGTGATCATGGACAAAGTGACCGACTACAAGTTGTCCAGCACCTATAACAATTTTTATGAATTCGGAACCGACAAAGCGGATCCGGCGCGCAACGCCCACACCCTGAAAACCACACCTTGGACCGTTGAAGTGGAGGGATTGGTCAAGAATCCCGCCAAATACGGGCTTGAAGACCTGATGAAGCTGAGTGCTTTGGAAGAAAGAATCTACCGCCTGCGATGCGTTGAGGGCTGGTCCATGGTGATTCCGTGGGTCGGCTACTCATTGCGTGAGCTCATCAAGAAGGTTCAACCCTTGGGTAGTGCGAAATATATCGAATTCGTGACGCAAGCGGACCCCAAGACCATGCCTGGCATCGGCTCCCGTGTATTGGATTGGCCCTATGTCGAGGGTTTGCGAATGGATGAGGCGATGCACCCGCTGACACTCTTGAGCTTCGGCATGTATGGCGAAGTATTGCCGAATCAGAGCGGCGCGCCGGTCAGGTTAGTGGTGCCTTGGAAGTATGGGTTCAAGAGTGGCAAGAGCTTGGTCAAAATTCGCTTCACCGACCGTCAACCGGCGACTGCTTGGAACAGGGCTGCAGCCAATGAGTACGGCTTCTATTCCAACGTCAATCCAAACGTTGATCATCCGCGCTGGAGTCAGGCCACGGAACGCCGAATTGGTGAGGATGGCCTGTTTACCAAGAAAAGGCCAACGGCCATGTTCAATGGCTATGAATCGCAGGTCGGCCAGTTGTATGCAGGAATGGATTTGAAGAAGTTTTTCTGATGGCCTCGTCGCCCAAAAAAGGGCTGTTGCATCCGGCAGCGAAGCCATTGGTGTTTTTACTGTGCTTGCTGCCACTGGTCTGGCTGGTGTATGCCGCATTTGCCAACCAATTGGGTGCTAACCCGGCGGAGGCGTTGATCCGTTCAACCGGGGATTGGACCTTGCGGTTTTTGTGTCTGGTCCTGACCGTTTCACCGCTTCGAATCATTGCAAAAACGCCTGCGCTAGCTCGCTTTAGGCGTATGTTGGGGTTGTTTGTCTATTTCTATGGCTGCCTGCACCTGTTGAGTTACGGCTGGCTGGATATGAGTTTAGACCCATCCGCAATTGTCAAAGACGTCATCAAACGACCATTTATTCTGGTGGGCTTCACGTCGATGCTCTTGTTGACCGCTTTGGCCGCGACGTCATTTAACCGAGCCATCCGGGCATTGGGCAGCAAGCGGTGGCAACAGCTACACCGTCTGGTCTACGTCGTCGCCGCTTTGGCCATCCTGCATTTTTTCTGGATGCGTTCAGGAAAGAATGACTTTGGTGAGGTCATTGTGTATGGCTTGATCCTTGGCGCCTTACTGGCCTGGCGTTTGTTTCACTTTTTAGTGTCGAAAAAAGCCGTTAGCGCCCGGTTTAAAAGCACATCTAGCTATTGAATTGATAGCTTGGTGTACAGTTTGCAGTCGCAGGAGTGACGGTGGTAATGCTGTCGTCTACAAGTGTGTTTTCGCTGAATGCCGAAAGGATCGCTTGACGATGAGCCCGACCGAATTACATCGGGCTGGCTGAGCCAGTGGTCGGGCGTTTGGAGCCCTCTGGCGAGTTGGATGTGTTCACTTTGCTGGCCGCTGCTGGTATACCCGTATTTGTTGGCAAATAAAGGGGCCCGTGCTGCCCGCAGGCCGTAAGAAAGGCCGTGCTGGCGCTCATTGCGGCAACGCTGATTAGAATTCGATGAAAACACAACATGGTGAAATTGTAATGAATGACTCAGATTTTCTCGATAAAGCCGAATCCCTGCTGAAGGCCGTTGAGCACAGTTGTGATTGCATCAATGACGCCTCGTTGGCTGACATTGACAACCAACGGGTAGGTGGCATGGTCACATTGGTTTTCCCAAACCAAAGCCAAATCATCATTAACTTGCAAAAACCGTTGCATGAAGTCTGGTTGGCCGCGAAGGCTGGTGGGTTTCACTACAAGTTTGAATCCGGCCAGTGGATGGACACCAAAGGGCAAGGTGAGTTTTTCAACTGCTTGACTCGTTTTGCCAGTGAACAGGCGGGCAGTTCACTGGTTTTTTCCGCTTAGTCAGTTTCGAAAGAGGTCCAGAATTCGCCTTCTCTCCTCCGGCGGGGGGGCTGTGACCCCGCCAACCCTGGATCCTGGCATGCTGTCCATGCCAATGCTGGCTACGCCAGCACCATTGGCATACTCGGTATAGAACCATTCCCCTCCAGAGTTAACGAGGCCGTCAGGCACAACCGGTTCGGCTATGGGAACATTTTTCAAGGCTGTTTCCATGAACTTGATCCAAATGGGGAGGCTCAAGCCGCCACCGGTCTCGCGTGATCCCAGCTTGCGGGGTGTGTCGTATCCAATCCAGGTGATGGCGGCCAAGGTCGGTTGGTAGCCGGCAAACCACGCGTCCATCGCGTCATTGGTTGTCCCTGTTTTTCCATACAAGTCCGGCCGTTTCAACGTGGCTTGGGCGGACGCCGCTGTGCCAGATCGTGCAACTTCTTGCAGCATGCTGCCCATCACAAAT
Organism: Rhodoferax sp.; assembly: GCA_037968455.1. Classification (GTDB taxonomy): domain Bacteria; phylum Pseudomonadota; class Gammaproteobacteria; order Burkholderiales; family Burkholderiaceae_C; genus Rhodoferax. Next base: position 6,428 of record JBBKVN010000565.1, on the reverse strand, counting down.
GCATTTCGTGCATCAATCACACGCGATGACTCATCAAGCACGGGTGGCGCGCTTTCAACCAAAACCTTGCCTTTTTGATCCGTGACCTTTGTAATTAGCCAAGGACTGACCCGGTAGCCACCGTTGGCGAAAACCGAATAAGCCGTTGCCATCTGCATGGGGGTTGCTGATCCTGCCCCAAGAGCCATCGTGAGATAGGCGGGGTGTTTATCCTCTTCGAAGCCGAACCGTGTGATCCATTGTTGTGCTTTTTGAGGAGTGACAGCCTGCAGGATGCGAATGGAAATCATGTTTTTGGACTTTGCCAGGCCGCGACGGATGGTCATTGGCCCCTCAAACTTTCCATCATAATTTTTAGGTTCCCAGGGTTGGCCGCCAGTGAATGTTGCATCGAAAAACAGAGGCTCATCATTCACGATGGTTGCTGGGGTCAATCCTTGTTCAAGACCTGCAGAGTAAATAAAGGGCTTAAAGCTTGAACCCGGCTGCCTCCAGGCTTGGGTCACGTGATTGAATTTGTTCTTCTCAAAGTCGAATCCACCGACCAGGGCCTTGATGGCTCCGTTGCGAGGATCAATAGCGACGAAGGCGCCTTCAACCTCTGGCAGTTGCGTGATCTCCCATGTGTCCTTGATGGTTTTCGCGACGCGTATTACCGCTCCCCGGCGCAGTTTGATGTTAGGCGGAGCTTTTTCAGCTAACCCCGATTGCGCTGGCCTTAGCCCCTCACCGGTGATCTCGATCAGCTCACCATTTTGACGAACCGCACTGATCATTTTGGTGTTGGCCGCCATGACGACCGCCGCTAGCACATCTCCGTTGTCCGGAAAGTCATCCAAGACGTCGTCAATGGCATCCTCCAACTCTTGAGGATTTGTTGGCAACGTGACAAACTTCTCTGGACCGCGGTATATCTGACGCCGCTCAAAATCCATAATGCCGCGTCTCAACGCTTTGTAGGCGGCCTCCTGGTCTGTCGCTTGTATGGTTGTATACACATTCAGGCCGCGTGTATAAGTCTCATCTCCGTACTGCGAGTGCATCAACTGACGAACCGTTTCTGCGACGTACTCAGCATGAACTCTGGACGAATTGGCGCCTGACTTGACGTGTAAAGTTTCCTTTTTTGCAGTAGCCGCCTCTTGTTCTGTGATGTATCCGTTTTCTTGCATGCGGTCGATGACATGCAGTTGTCGAGTGCGCGCTCGCTTGTAGTTGTTGATCGGGTTGTACGCTGAGGGCGCTTTCGGTAGACCAGCCAGCATCGCCGCTTCAGCAATACTTATTTCCTGCAGTGGCTTGCCGAAATAGGCTTCAGACGCTGCGGCAAAGCCGTAGGCCCTGTTGCCCAGGAAAATCTGGTTCATGTAAATCTCAAGGATCTGATCTTTAGAGAGCAAGTGCTCCAGCTTAAAGGTCAGCAAGATTTCATAAATTTTCCGGGTGTAGGTCTTTTCTGATGAGAGATAAACATTGCGTGCCACTTGCATCGTGATGGTTGATGCGCCTTGGCTTTTGAGTCGACCAAGGTTGGCCAGCGCCGCTCGCAACACTCCTTTGTAGTCCACTCCGCCGTGTTGATAGAAGCGCGAATCCTCGATGGCGAGGACCGCATTCGTCATGATTGTGGGAATTTGCTTGATGGGCGTCAATCGTCGACGCTCTTCCCCAAACTCGCCAATCAAAGTTCCTTCAGAGGAATAGATGCGCAAGGGCAGTTTGGGCCGGTAGTCTGATAGCGCCGAAATGTCGGGGAGATTGGGGAAGGCGACGGCCATGGCAAGGGCGACGACGATCAAAATTGAAAGTAGGCCGGCCACCGCAATGCCGGATCCCCAAAGGGCAATGCGCATCAGCCACCCGACGACCCCGGTATTCCGGGCGCCTTGCTGATCGGGGTCTTTGGCGCTTGCCTTTGTTGTGCTAGGAGACATGGGATGTGGGAGTTAAAAGCGGCCTCATTATAAAAATGTCATGCCTGTTCATTGGCAGAGTAGTATCCGCTATTCAAGAAATTGGATGAAGTCTGTGGTCTCTATGGTGCTCTTGGTGACTTTCTGTTCTATCGACGTCTTTTTTAGGCAACGCCAACAGGGTGAGAAAAACCGAAATCCTTTTGAGGAACAAAGGTCTTGCTGATAGTATTCATGTGAATTATTAAGTTTTGCTAATCTCCGATTGGCCTGTTTCAGGAGTTCGTCTTGATTTCTTTGGGATCGCTATTCAACCGAAATCCCGCACCAATGCTGGGACTGGATATCAGTTCATCCAGTGTGAAGCTGGTGGAGCTGGGGCGAGACAGATCCGGTGGCCTGGTTCTGGAGAGGTGTGCCATCGAGCCGCTTGAGCGCGGATGGATCACTGACGGCAATATTGAGAAATTTGACGAGGTCGCTGAAGCTCTTCGTCGCCTCGTTCGAAAGAGCGGCTCCAGTACCAGGAATGTGGCGATGGCTTTGCCCCCGTCCGCGGTCATTACCAAGAAGATCGCCTTGCAGGGCGGCCTGACAGATCAAGAATTGGAATTGCAGGTTGAAACTGAGGCAAATCAGTACATCCCCTTTCCGCTTGATGAGGTCAGCTTGGATTTTTGCGTGATCGGGCCTAGGGCGTCGTCTCCTGACGAGGTTGAGGTATTGATTGCTGCGTCTCGCAGGGAGAAAATTCAGGATATTCAGGGGTTGGCAGAAGCTGCAGGTTTGAAGCCCGTCATCGTCGATGTAGAGTCGTATGCATCGCGATTGGCGGCCGCCCGTTTGATCGAGGCATTTCCCAATAAGGGCGCTGACCGAATTGTTGCGCTTTTTGAAGTTGGGGCGCTAACCACCAGCATGCAGGTCATACTCAATAGTGAGGTGCTCTATGAACGGGATCAGGCATTCGGCGGCGCCCAGTTGACTCAAAGCATAGTGAGGCAGTACGGATTTTCCTTGGAAGAGGCCGAAGGCAAGAAACGAAGTGGGGAGTTGCCGGAAGATTATGAAGCGGTTGTGCTGAAACCTTTTGTCGAGAGCATGGTTCAGGAGCTCGGAAGAGCGCTCCAGTTCTTCTTTACCAGTACACCGCACAACAAGGTCGATCACGTTTTGCTGGCCGGTGGGTCGTCCGCATTGCCTGGCTTAACCGCTGCGGTGACACAGCACACGACATTCCCCTGTACTTTGGTCAATCCCTTTGACGGAATGAAGATGGGTGACGGCGTTCGTTTGAAAGCGATGAACAGAGAAGCTCCCTCCTACTTGACCTCTTGCGGCTTGGCTTTGCGGAGGTTTGTGTGATGATCCTTATCAACTTACTCCCCCATCGAGAAGTTGCCAGAAAGCTTCGCCGTGATCAGTTCAACGTCAGTTTGGCGGGTTCGGTATTGCTAGGTTGCCTCATCGGAGGACTAATTTTCTTGTGGTATCAATCACAGATTACGGATCAACAAGATAGAAATCAATTGCTGCAGTCCGAAATTCGGCAGTTTGACGCGCAAATCAAAGATATTGCAGGCTTGGAAGGGGAGATCGCCGCACTGCGGGCTCGCCAACAGGCAGTAGAAGATTTGCAGGCTGATAGAAATTTGCCGGTGCATTTGCTGACTGAGTTGGTAAAGCAACTGCCAGATGGAACCTACATTGCAAGCATGCGTCAGGAAAGTCAGGCCGTGACCCTTCAAGGCGTTGCCCAGTCAAATGAGCGAGTATCGGAACTTCTAAGAAATCTGGCCAACAACACACCATGGTTCTCAAAACCCGAGTTAGTCGAAATTGTGGCCGGAACGGTTAGTTTGACTCCCCGGGATGCTCGACGTGTCGCCAACTTCACAATCCGGGTCAATCTGGTTCGGGCCAGCGAGGCTGAAAAAAATAAAGCATCTGCGGGTCTTGCCAGTGGATCGACGGTCAAGCAATAAGGCCAAGGAATTATGGTAATCAATTCTTCAATCGGTGCGACTTGGCCCGAGCGGCTGAACAAACTGGGTGGTCAATTCCAAAATTTGGATCCGAAAGATCCATCGCTTTGGCCGGATATCCCCCGGTATTGTTTGTATTTCGTGACTGTTGCACTCAGTGTCACAGTGCTTTGGTACGTCTGGTTAAATGGCTACGAGGAGGAGCTTGTCGCGGAACAGGCTACGGAAGTGAAGCTTAAGGCTGAATATAAAGTCAAACTGGCAAAAGCAGTAAACCTAGAGGCGCTGAAGAAGCAACGCGAGCAAATACAGCAGTACGTTACTCAGTTGGAAAAACAACTCCCCAGCAAGGCTGAAATGGACGCCTTGCTGTCTGATATCAATCAGGCTGGCTTGGGGCGCAGTCTTCAATTTGATCTATTTCGCCCGGGGCAAGTTGCAGTCAAAGACTATTACGCTGAGCTTCCCATTCAGGTTCGGGTGACGGGGCGTTATCACGATATTGGCGCATTTGCATCCGATATCGCAAATTTGTCGCGTATTGTGACGCTCAATAATTTGACAATTCTTCCCGTGAAAGATGGCATGTTGGGTATGGATGCGACCGCAAAAACGTTCCGATACCTGGACCCGGATGAGGTGGCTGCGCAGAGCAAGGTTGCCGGGGGCAAGAAATGAACGCGGTTCGATATTTCTTGGCCGTATCGGCCTCCTTCTTTCTTGTCGCTTGTGGGGTTTCAACCGATCAAGAATTGGCCACTTGGATGGCAGAGCAAAAAGCGCAAACTCATCCCAAGGTGGAGCCGATTTCCGAGCCCAAGCGATTCGAACCGGAGTCGTATGCGCAGATAACAGAAGTTGATCCATTCAGTATTCAAAAGCTGACGCAGGCACTTAAGAAAGAGTCCAATCAGTCTGCGTCCAATGGCGCGCTGATTGCGCCAGAGTTGGCGCGTCGGAAGGAGGCTTTAGAACTGTTTCCTCTCGACACCATGGCTATGGTGGGCAGCCTCTTCAAAGCAGGTCGCCCTGTGGCGCTGGTCAAGGTAGACAACTTGCTCTATCAGGTCCGACCAGGCAGCTATCTGGGACAAAACTATGGGAAGGTAATGAAGATTACTGAGACTGAAGTAGTACTGCGTGAAATTGTGCAGGATGCCGTAGGTGAGTGGATTGAACGTTCCGCAGCATTGCAGCTGCAAGAGAGGTCGAAATGAATAAGTACATCAATGGTGCCAAGATGCACATGTTGCAGCGGATGGTGTGTATTTTGCCAATTTTGTTTGCTGCGGCATCGGTTCGGGCCCAGGTGGCGATTGAGTCAGTCACGGGGTCTCTTCAGAGCGGAGTTGAGGTCATACGGGTCGATCTGACCCAACCTTTGACCATTGCTCCAACGGGTTTTTCCATTCAGTCGCCAGCGAGAATTGCACTTGACTTTCCCGGCGTGACCAGCGCCATGGGTCGATCTACCATTGACGTAAACCAAGGGAATTTGAAATCGGTTAGCGTTATCCAAGCGGGTGATCGCACCAGGGTAGTGGTCAATCTCAAACAATCTACGACCTATAAAACGCAGATCCAAGGAAAATCTTTATTGATTGTTCTGGATTCAGCGGCAACCGCGACACCCGTAGCAACCTCTGCACCGATCTTCTCTTCAAGTGGAAATCGGGACACGTTGCCCATCAAAGACCTCGATTTTCGACGTGGGGATGAAGGTTCTGGCCGAGTCGTGGTCAGCTTACCTAACAATCAAGTGGGTGTTGATATCCGACAGCAAGGCCAGTCCTTGGTGGTGGAGTTCATGAAGTCGTCCCTGCCTGAAGGGTTGCGACGCCGATTGGATGTCACAGATTTCGGTACGCCGGTCCAATCAGTCACGTCGTTTCAGGTCGGTGACCGTGTCCGGATGATCATTGAGCCAAAGGGGTTGTGGACTCACAGTGCGTATCAGAGTGACGAGCAGTTTGTAATTGAGGTGAAGCCCATCAAGGTCGATCCAACAAAGCTGACTCAAGGCCCGAGTTATAGCGGTCAAAAACTATCGCTAAATTTCCAGAGCATTGAGGTTCGGTCGTTGCTACAGGTGATTGCTGACTTTACGAACTTCAATGTCATCACCTCAGACTCCGTGACCGGCACTGTCACATTGCGCCTGCAAGATGTTCCCTGGGATCAGGCACTTGACATTATTTTGCAATCAAAAGGACTGGGGATGCGCAAGACCGGCAACGTCTTGTGGATCGCTCCAAAGGACGAAATCAATGCCAAAGAAAAATTGGAGTTGGAGTCGGCTGCAGCACTGCAAAGCTTGGAGCCACTGCGGACGCAATCCTTTCAAATGAATTACACCAAGGCTGCTGAGGTCGCGGCGCAGTTAACCGCATCTGGTGGCGGAACAGGTAATAGCTCCAGGCTGTTGAGCTCTCGTGGAAGTACGATTTCTGAGGCAAGAACCAATCAACTTTTCGTGACCGATATACCGAGCAAACTTGAGCAGGTGCAAGCCTTGATCGCAAAGTTGGAT
>JBBKVN010000564.1:0-3403 GCA_037968455.1 Rhodoferax sp. | reverse complement strand
CTCATGACCAAGGTGCGCTGGGGCCTGGGCATGCTGGGCACCAAACGCCATGGGTTTGGCAACATCGTGGGCCACGTCAAAGGCGTGGAAAACATGGGTTCACTCAGCGAATGGACCGCCAAGCAGTTCGACCCCGCACTGAACTGGGGTGATGTGGAATGGATCGCGAAACGCTGGGGCGGCAAGCTCATTCTGAAAGGAATTCAGGATGTGGAGGACGCCCGCTTGGCCGTCGAGTCTGGCGCTGATGCACTGATTGTGTCCAACCACGGCGGGCGTCAACTGGACGGCGCCCAATCGTCCATTCAGGCGTTACCGGCCATCGTGGACGCGGTGGGCAAAGGCATTGAGGTGCACATGGACGGCGGTATTCGCTCTGGCCAAGACGTGCTCAAAGCCCGCGCACTGGGCGCTCAGGGCACCTACATTGGCCGCGCTTTTCTTTATGGCTTGGGAGCCATGGGTGAAGAAGGCGTCACCAAGACCCTTGAAATTATCCACAAAGAACTGGAGTTGACCATGGCGTTTTGCGGTCACACCAACGTCAACACCGTCGACAAGAGCATTTTGCTGCCCGGCACTTACCCCACCTGAGGGGCGGCCAGGCCAAGGTGGGCTAAAGTGTTTGGCTCACCAGCTTGAAGTCCGCGTCTTCCGAGAACGGCTTCACCGAAAAGCCCAGGCTCTTCATGAGCTTGAGCATGGTCGGGTTGTTGGCCAGCACCAGTCCTTCAATTTCCTCCAGCCCCTTCTCGCGGGCGAAGTCCATGATGGACAGCATCAGGCGTGAGCCCAGGCCCTTGCCTTTGAAGTCGTCTGACACCACCAGCGAAAACTCACAACTGGTGCGGTCAGGGTTGGTGATGTAACGCGACACACCCACAATGCGCGCCATCTCTGTGGTCCTGCCGTCGGTGCCGGTCCGCCGCTCGCGGTACACCGCGACCAGCGCCATTTCGCGGTCGTAGTCAATCAGCGTGAAGCGCGACAACATGGTGGCCGGCAACTCCTGCATGCTCGACACAAAGCGGAAATAGCGACTCTCTGGCGAGAGCTTGCGCACAAAGTCCTGCAGCATGTGGGCGTCTTCAGGGTGAATTGGGCGCACCGTGTACTCGCCACCACCGTGCAGCGGCCATACCTGTTCGTGCTGGGAGGGATAGGGAAGAATTGCCAAGTGGTTGTAATTGCGCGCCGAGGGCGGTGCGTTCTCCACCACAATGCGCGCGTCCACCGCGACCGCCCCGGTGTCATCCACAATGATGGGGTTGATGTCCATCTCGCGCAGTTGCGGCAACTCACACACCATCTCGGACACACGCAGCAAAACCTGCTCCAGCGCGTCCATATGAACCGGTGGCGCGCCCCGCCACTCGCCCAAAATGTCAGACACGCGGGCACGCTGAATCAGGCTGCGGGCCAAAAACTGATTCAAGGGCGGCAGAGACATGGCCCGGTCGTTCATCATCTCGATCATGGTGCCGCCCGCGCCAAACGCGATCACCGGACCAAAGGGGTCATCGGTGACCAACCCAATATAGATTTCTCGGCCCCGTTTTTGAGTGGACATGTTTTGAATCGTGACCCCGTTGATTCGCGCCTGCGGCATCAACCGGGTCACGGTCTGAATCATGTCGGTATAGGTGTCGCGCACCCCGACTGCATTGAGTACGTTCAGTGCCACCCCCTGCACATCAGACTTGTGGGAAATATCAGGCGAGTCAATTTTGAGCGCCACCGGGAAGCCGAGTTGCGTGGCAATCATGATCGCCTCGTTCACACTGCGCGCCAAAATAGTTCGGGTCACGGGAATGTGAAACGCGGCCAGCAAGGCCTTGGACTCCATCTCGGTCAGCACCTTGCGCCGCTCGGCCAGCACGCTTTCAATCAAAATCCGGGCGCCCTCCACATCAGGCTTGGCCAGGTTTGACAAGGGCGGCGGCGTTTGCTGCAAGAGTTTCTGGTTTTGGTAGAACGAGGCGATATTGCCAAACGCGCCCACCGCCGCCTCCGGTGTGCGAAACGTGGGTATGGCGGCTGCGTTCAATATGGCGCGCGAATCACCCACCGTGGCGTCACCCATCAAACAGGTCAGCAGCGGCTTGGATATGGCCTTATTGGCGTCAGCCAACGCACTGGCGATGCCGCTGCTGTCCGTGCCAATTTTGGGCGAATAAATGGCCAGCACCCCGTCCACCTGCGGAGCTTTCCCCGCCAGCTCAACCGCCGCTCTGAAATGCTCGGGTCCGGCGTCTTCTGAGATGTCAATCAAGTCGCACAAGGACGCCAGGGGCGGCAACACCGGCGCCAACTGTTTCGCCTGCTCCGGGGTCAGGCAAGCCAACTCCAGGTTGATTTCGCTCACCCAGTCGGCCGCCAGCACACCCGGCCCACCGCCGTTGGTGACGATGGCCAGGCGGCGCCCCACCGGGCGATAGCGCGACGCCAAACACTTGGCCGCAGAGAACAGCGCCACAAACGAGCGCACCCGCACGGCACCTGCCCGGCGCAAAGCAGCGTCAAACACGTCGTCGCTGCCCACAATGGTGCCGGAATGCGTCAACGCGGCCCGGTTACCGGCCGACTTGCGACCCGCCTTCAGCACCACTACCGGCTTGGCGTTGGCCGCCGCGCGCAGGGCGCTCATGAAGCGCCGGGCATGGCTGATGCCCTCCATGTAAATGACGATGCTGTGGGTTTGCGGGTCATTGGCCAGGAAATCCAGCACTTGCGCCAAGTCCACGGCGGTGTTGGGGCCCAAAGACACTACGGTAGAGAAGCCCACGCCATTTCCATGCGCCCAGTCCAGAATCGAGGACGTCAAAGCCCCTGACTGAGACACCAGTGCCAACGGGCCTTTGGTGCACAGCGCGCCCGCCACGCTGGCGTTCAGGCTCAAAGCCGGGCGCTGAAAACCCAGACAATTCGGACCCAGCAAATGAATGCCGTCGCGCTTGGCAATGCGGTGCAACTCAGCCGCATGCTCGGCGTCGATGCCACTGGAAATCACCAGGGCCGCCCTGCATTTGATGCGCCCGGCAATTTCAAGGGCCGAAGCGACCTCTTGGGGCGGCAAGGCAATGATGGCAAGGTCAGCTTGCGCGCCGGCCAAGTCAGCCAGCGTGCCACTGAAGTTGATGTCCAAAAAAGTGAGCGTGCCGGTGTAGCGCTGCGCCACCAGGGCGTTGTGCAAGGCGCGGGCCTGAGGGGTTTGCCCCTCGGGGTCGTCCATCTTGCCTGCCAGCACGACGATGGATTCAGGCGAAAAGAGTGGCGAGAGAAAATGCTTGTCCATACGGATTCCAATACAGAGATACGTGTTGCAGTGCAGCATACCTTTTTTGACAAGGTTTGACCTTAATCCAGGTCAGCGCACGCCCCGTTATCCTAGACCCATGAACCT
>JBBKVN010000563.1:0-4539 GCA_037968455.1 Rhodoferax sp. | reverse complement strand
CCTTTGAGAGCGCACGGGAACACGGTTTGGGTTGGGGCATGGTACCCGACGTCTACTTGATGGACCGAGCAGGTCCCCTGCCATTGGCGGAGGTTCTGCCAGGCGCCGCTGTGGATGTGGCCCTGTATTGGCACCACTGGGAACGTGAGCCGGCGTCGGCGCAGCGCTTGACGTTGGCCGTCAAACAGGCCGCAGGTCGCGCCCTGATCGACGTGACTTAAGGCGCAAGGCGCTCACGCAACCAATCATTTTCTGTCGTCAGCGTGTAACGCAGACGGTCGTGCAAGCGGCTTTTGCGTCCTTGCCAGAATTGCCAATTGTCCGGCTTCAGCCGGTAACCCCCCCAGTGGGGAGGGCGGGGTGGCTGCAACAGGAACTGCGCACCGAATTTGGCAGCATTGGCAACCAACACACCGCGGCCTGAAATGACCTGGCTTTGTGGCGAGGCCCAAGCGCCTATTCGTGAATCCAGCGGGCGGCTGTGAAAGTAATCGTCGCTCTCCTGATCGCTCACTTTTTCGACCAAGCCCTCGATGCGAACCACACGTTCCAACTCAACCCAGTGGAACTGTAAGGCGGCGTACGGGTTGCCCGCCAATTCCTGGCCTTTGCGACTGCCAAAGTTGGTAAACCAGGTGATGCCACGTTCGTCGTAGCCCTTGATCAACACGACGCGGGTGCTGGGCCTCAGATTGCTGGCCACGGTGGCCAGCGTCATGGCGTTGGGCTCGGGCACCTCGGAGGAAATGGCTTCTTTGAGCCACTTCTCAAACTGGTGCATCGGGTCGGGGTGAGACGCGTCCTCATTGAGTTCGGCGCGTTCGTAGCTTTTGCGGAGGTCGGCGATGGAGGTCATGGGTTCAGTATAAAAGGCGCTCGTACAATTGACACTTCTTCAATTGGAGTGCGAACAATGTCTTCTCAGAGTGATGACAACCAAGGGGTTGTTTTTGGTATTTTGGGTGCGGTGGTGGTCTTGGCTGTGGCACTGGCTGTCGGCTTTGGTTTGGGTAAACGTGGCCCCAAGGCAGCATCGGCCGAAATGCCGATGACTGCAGTCTCATCTGAAACCACTGGTGGCGCCTGGGTGACTGTGGAAGACGGTGTGGTCAAGTTCTACTTCGCCTCCAGCAGCGCGGACTTGGCGTCAGGCGCCAATGAAGCCGTGGCTGATGTGATCGCTGCTGTGGCGGCGGGCCAGACTCTGGTGGTGAGCGGCTTTCATGACGCTACGGGTGATGCGACACAAAACGCAGAACTGGCCAAGCAACGTGCTTTTGCCGTGCGTGATTTGTTACAAGGTTTGGGCGTGGCCGCAGACAAGATCGTGTTGATGAAGCCCGCAGAAACGCTGGCCGACGGTGACAACATGAAGGCCCGGCGGGTCGAAGTCAGCATCAAATAAGGTGCACGCGGCCTGGCCGCGCACTTGAAGAAAAGCCCGACTTGGTCGGGCTTTTTTATTTTGGTAACCAACTCGTTACTCCCTTTTGGTGCAATTTTCCTGCTTCAGGAGTACTATATAGTTTGTAATTTAGTTACCAACTTATCATGAAACTCCACACCACTGTAGAAACAGTCACAGCGCGAATTCGGGAGCGTAGCCGCCCCACACGAACCGCTTATCTGGAGCGGTTGGCCAAAACGGCGAATCGCCCGCCTGGCGCACAGCGATTGGGATGTGCCAATGTGGCGCACGCTTTTGCGGCACTGCCTGTGAATGACAAACTGAAGGTTGTCGCCGAGCGCGCGCCTAATATTGGCATCGTGACGGCCTTCAACGACGTTTTGTCGGCCCACGCACCCATGCAGCAATACCCGGACATCATCAAGAACGAAGCGCGTAAGCACGGTGCCACCGCGCAGGTCGCCGGCGGCGTGCCAGCCATGTGCGACGGCGTCACCCAAGGCACGCCCGGCATGGAGCTGAGCCTGTTCTCGCGCGATGTGATCGCCATGGCCACGGCCGTGTCCCTGAGCCACGACGTGTTTGACGCGGCGTTGTTGTTGGGTGTGTGCGACAAGATCGTCCCGGGTCTCCTGATCGGTGCACTGCATTTTGGGCACCTGCCCACGGTGTTCATCCCGGCCGGTCCCATGACCTCGGGCTTGTCCAATAACGAAAAGTCCAAAGTGCGCGAGAAAGCCGCCCAGGGACTGGTGGGGCGAGCGGAACTGCTGGAGGCAGAGTCAGCCGCGTACCACAGTTCTGGTACTTGCACGTTTTACGGCACCGCCAACAGCAATCAAATGCTGCTTGAAGCCATGGGTTTGCATGTGCCGGGTACAGCGTTTATCAACCCAGGCGCAACGGTGCGGGAAGAATTGACCCGCGAAGCCGTGCGCACCGTGCTTGACATCACCAAGGCCAAGCGCTTTGCGCCGATTGGCCACGTGGTGGACGAGCGCTGCATCGTGAACGCCATGGTCGCTTTGTTAGCCACCGGTGGCTCGACCAACCACCTGATTCATTGGGTGGCCGTGGCACGCGCCGCTGGCATTGTGATTGACTGGGATGATTTCTCTGAGTTGTCTGACGTGGTGCCATTGCTCAGCCGTGTTTACCCCAACGGCAGTGCCGATGTGAACCAATTTCAGGCGGCGGGCGGTCCTGGCTATGTGATTCGAGAGTTGTTGGATGCGGGTTTTATGCACGCCGATGTGTTGGCCGTGCGCGCTGGTGGCCTGCGCGAGTTCACCGGTATTCCTGCTGCCGCGCCCAACGGCATGTTGCAGTGGGCTGATCCCGGTGTGAGCAAAGACGACTCCGTGGTTCGTCCTGCCAGCGCGCCGTTCAGCGTGACCGGAGGACTTAAATTGTTGCAGGGCAATCTCGGTCGGGGGGTGATCAAGGTGTCCGCCGTGCCAGACGACCGTCATGTGGTGGAAGCCCCTTGCCGCGTGTTTGATTCACAGGAAGCGTTGCACCACGCCTTTAACTCCGACGAACTGAATCAAGATGTGATTTGTGTGGTTCGCTGGCAAGGGCCGCAGGCCAATGGCATGCCTGAGTTGCACAAGCTCACTCCCCCCTTGGCGGTGTTGCAGGGCAAGGGCTTCAAAGTGGCACTGGTCACAGATGGGCGCATGAGCGGCGCGTCTGGCAAAGTCCCGGCTGCCATTCACCTGTCGCCTGAAGCGGCCGCAGGTGGTCCCTTGGCGCGTGTACGTGATGGCGACATCATTCGTCTGGATGCCAATGCAGGCACCTTGGCGGTGCGCGTCTCTGATGCAGAATGGAACGCCCGCCCTCTGGCGGTGATGCCCGCCGACTTGTGCGAGGACAACGGCGTCGGCATGGGGCGCGAGTTGTTTGCTGGCATGCGCCGCAGTGCGCTGACTGCCGAACAGGGCGCTTGTAGCTGGCTTTGATTAACCCTAGAAAGAGACGATATGACCCGATTGACTGCTCTGCAAGTGATGCAGGACGCGCCCGTGATTCCAGTGATCGTGCTGAACGACATCGCCCACGCGGTGCCCATGGCCCGGGCCTTGTTGGCTGGTGGCGTGCGCATGCTGGAGGTGACACTTCGCACCCCTCAAGCGCTGGCATGTATTGAAGCCATCGCCCGCGAGGTGCCTGAGGCCGTGGTGGGTGCCGGCACGGTTCGCAGCAAAGCGGATGCCCAAGCGGCCGCGATGGCGGGTGCCCAGTTTGCCGTTAGCCCTGGTTACACCTCTGCCGTGGGCCAAGCCTGCCGGGATGCCGGCCTGGCCTTGTTGCCCGGTGTGGCAACAGGCAGCGAGATCATGATGGCGCAAGAAGACGGATTCACCGAGCTCAAGTTCTTCCCAGCCATGCAAGCTGGCGGCCCTGCCATGCTGAAGGCCTGGAGCGGCCCGTTCTTTGATGTCAAGTTTTGCCCCACCGGTGGCGTGACACTTCAAAACGCGCCGGAATTACTGGCCTTGCCGAATGTGGTGTGTGTGGGGGGCTCCTGGCTGGTGCCAGTAGATGCCATGGCCAAGGGCGATTGGGCGCTGGTCACCGAGCTGGCCGCCGCAACGCGCTCATTGAAGAAATAGGGCTTATGCCCTTACCTGGTAAGCTAAAGTAGCTACCTAATCCATAGCAAAACCGGGGCGCCGCCCCGGTTTTTCTATTTCAGATCAGGCGTTCAGCCCGCCACCGGCGCCATCCTCGGTGCGCTGAATCAATTCAATTTTGTAGCCGTCAGGGTCGGTCACAAACGCAATCACGGTGGTGCCGCCTTTGACGGGTCCCGCTTCGCGGGTGACGTTGCCACCTGCGGCCTTGATTTTTTCGCAAGCGGCATAGGCGTCGGGTACGCCCAAGGCAACGTGACCATAAGCCGAGCCCAAGTCGTAGGACTCGACACCCCAGTTGTAGGTGAGCTCCAACTCGGCTTGCTCGGGGTTGCTGGCGTAGCCCACAAAGGCGAGTGTGTACTTGTATTCGGTGTTTTCAGAGGTCCGCAGCAATTTCATGCCGAGCACCTCGGTGTAGAAGTCGATAGAGCGCTGAAGGTTGCCAACGCGAAGCATGGTGTGTAGAAATCTCATGCGCATGATTGTGGC
>JBBKVN010000562.1:0-2626 GCA_037968455.1 Rhodoferax sp. | reverse complement strand
CTGAAGACAATGAAACCTGACTTTATTCAGGAGGGTACTATGCCGAACTCCCCCAAACCCGTGAGTTTCTCTGCGCTGGATACCTGCCATCAGCAGATGCTGGAGCAACTCAAAGCGCTGTCGGCGCTGGCTGCGCGAATTGAGGCCGAGGGCATCGACGCCGAGGCCCAGCAGCATGCCGACCAGATCGAAACTTTTTTCTCCGGTACTTCGCGCGCACATCACGCTCAGGAAGAGGAAATGGTGTTCCCGCCCATTTTGGCCGGCGACGACGACGAACTGAAGGCAACGGTCAAAACCCTGCAGCAGGATCACGGCTGGATCGAGGAGAACTGGATTGAACTTTCGCCCAAGTTGTGCGCTGTTGCCTCAGGCAACAGTTGGTTTGAGCCAGCTGAACTGGTGAGTCAGGTGGACATTTTTGTGAAGCTGGTTGAGAACCACATCGCGCTGGAAGAATCCACTGTGTACCCGGCTGCCAAGTCCCTGAAGGGTCACGACAAGGCTTGATAGGCGATTGCTTTATTCACCACCTATTTATTAGTGCCAAATGAGGCTTAAACCCTTATGAAGCCTGCGCAAGATGCTACTCTTTAAATAGCATTTTGCGCAAAAAAGCTGCTTACTGGACGACCTTAACCAGCTGCCCCACCTGAGGCTCGCCGCCGCCGTAAACACCGTTGATCAGGCGCAGCTGCTGCTCTGCCCGCTCCAACGGTGACCGGCGCGCCAACTCGGCAAAACCTCCCCGAGGGTAGGGCGCGGTTTTCAGGCTCCACGGCTGCGCGGCAGCCCGGTCCGAGCCGGTCATAGCCCGGAAAGAACTCCGTGTCTCGTCAATCTGGCGTCGCGCTTGGGCCAGGGTGTTGGCGTCTTTGGCCGCATAACTCAGCACATAGGTTTTGTCGCCAGGGCCGCTCACGACCGTGGCCTCAATCGTCTGCGACTGCCCCTGTGCATTGGCACGCGCGCCGGAGAAATGGGTGGCTTGCAGGCCATTGATCACCATCCGGTCACTGCGCCCTTGGGTGGGTTTGAGCAAATTGCGAATCACCTCTTCATGGTTGCGCCCAGCCTGCGCTGGTGCCGCTCTTAGAATCAAGGCCGCGTCGCCGGCGCCATTGACCACCACCAGCTTGTCAGGTGAGTTTTGAATCTTCCAGCCTTGCGGGGCGGTCAGCGCGATGCCCAGCGACGAGTGATAGAACTGGCGCCCACGCGTCAACCCCTGCTCGGCGGTTTCACCAAAGTCCATGCCGTTGATGGCGGCCAGATAGCGTGCACGCCCTTCGTTGCTGTAACGCCCTTTGTACTGGGCGGCCAACCGGGTGATGTTGCGCAGGCGCTCGTCATTGCTGGGGTGTGAGGCCAGCCAGCTGCGGCCCTCGGCCACGGGGCGACCTTCAGCCCGGGCCTGGTCCGCCGCAAAGCGCTCCTGGTTTTTGAGCACTGTAATCACGTTGACCATATTTTGCGGGTCGTAGTTGCTGCGTGCCAGGTACTCAGCGCCCAATTGGTCCGACTGCAGTTCTTGCTCGCGCCCATAGGACGCGACGTAGCCCGACGCAACCGATTGCGACACATTGCTGGCCATTTGGCCGGCGCCAGACATGCCCTGGCTTTCCAGCACCGCACCCAGAAGGGTGGCGGCCAGCACGCCCAGGCCCGCGTCTTGCTGGCGGGTCGCACGCTGGGCACCATGGCGGGCTGTGACGTGGCCAATCTCATGGCCAATCACGCCGGCCAGATCGGCCTCGTCCTCCATATAAGCCATGATGCCGCGGGTGACATAGACATAGCCCCCGGGCAAAGCAAAGGCATTGATTTCCGGGCTGTCCAGCACGGTGAAATGCCACTGCAATTGGTTGCGGTGAGATTGCTTGGCCAAACGCTGCCCCAGCTCATTCACATAGGCCTGCAGGCGGGCATCCTTCACCACACCGTACTCCTGCAGCACCTGCTGATGGCCCTTCTGGCCCTCGGCCACTTCGGCCTGTTCGCTCATGACGGAGCGCTCCGCCTCGCCGCTCACCGGGTTCAGCACGGCATTGCCGCAGCCGCTCAACAGCATGGGGGCCAATATCAGGGGGTACAGGGTGCGTCGCATAGAGTCTCCTTCTTGTGCGCGGTTGATCCGCGCCAGTGGGTATTTTGACAAACTATGGTTAAAACCCCTCATCGTGCGGCTTTTGGGGCCCTGCCACCGATAATCCCCCCCTATGAGTACCACTGAACAAAAGACGGCCACCGCCGCCCCCGACGCCAACGCCCGTTTCGACAAGCTGCCGCTGAGCCCTGCCATGTTGGAGAACCTGACACAACTGGGTTACCTGGCCATGACCCCGATTCAGGCCGCCAGCCTGCCCACCGCCCTGGCGGGCAAGGACTTGATTGCCCAAGCCAAAACCGGCAGCGGCAAGACCGCAGCCTTCGCCCTGAGCTTGCTCACCAACCTGAACCCCCGTCGCTTTGCGGTGCAGGCGCTGGTGCTATGCCCGACGCGTGAGCTGGCCGATCAGGTGACCGTGGAGATTCGCCGCTTGGCGCGGGCCGAGGAAAACATCAAGGTCGTCACCCTGTGCGGTGGCGTGGCCTTGCGTGGCCAGCGCGCCTCGCTGGAGCATGG
>JBBKVN010000561.1:0-2585 GCA_037968455.1 Rhodoferax sp. | reverse complement strand
TTCAGGCCACCGCCCAAGTCTTCACTGCCTTTAAACCCGAAACGGCTGCCGCTGACGCCGCCGCTGTCGAGTTTGACTTGGCTGGGCGCGTTGGTGGCAGTCGTGCGGCCTACCCAAGCGTCAGCAATACCGTACAGGGACACAGTGGACTGTGCAAACGAAGCGCCCGAAGCGGCCATCACAGCCAGCGCGATCAAACTTTTTTTCATCATTACCTCTAAGTGGTGGAGTAATAAGGCTCAACTGGAAGATTCCAGATGAACTAATGGTTAACCCGAATATTACTGTAATCCCAAATAGTGGTTAAAAGATGAAGTCACATTTCTTTACCGAGAATTTACAGAGGTAAGCCAATGTAGGGTGGGCGATGGGCAGCGTTGAATGACCTCTGTTCACCCTGCTCTTTTCGCCGTGCCCCAGGAGTCGAGGTATGCACGCCGGTGGTTTGAAATGCAGGCCCATGCGGGCGATGAGCCGCCAGAGGTTCTCACCACGCCAATCCGCGTCCAATTGCAGGCGGCCATGCACAGCACATTGACCGGGTTGCATCGTCAGGGGCCTATCCAAAGCTTGACCTGGGCACGGGGCTGGTGCGCCGCCTCCAGCCTGCGTCGGGTCATCCCATGGTGCTTCAATTGGCCAATTACTACGTGCTGTGCACCACGTTTCATGATGAAACGGGGAAACCGGTGAACGCCGACTTTTACCTGTTGAAGGGGCCGCGTGGATTCACCGTTTTCCAAACGGAGTTTGACAACCGTGCCCCGCTGGATGGACTGGTCAAAAACGGCACGGCGCGCATGTTGAGTTGAACGGCCCACACAAGCCATGACGCTTCGGCTGACCCTGCTTGTCAAAATCCTGCTGTTGCTGGTGCCCACGTTTGTGCTGGTGTTGGCCATCGGTGTCTTGCTGATCGACCAAAAAGATCAGACCCGCAGCGAAGAGCAGCTGGCCTTGCGCGTTGGCAACCTGTCGGCACGGGTCGCATCAGCGCTGGGACGACATGGCGCGCCTGAAAAACCTCAACTGGCCGAAGAACTCTTGGGCCTGTTTGGCAATGAACCCGCGGTGCGTTGCGCCGAATGGCACAGCACAGATACATCGGGTCAGGTCTTGGCCCGTTATCCGTCGGAGGTCGGCTGCAAGTCAGTTCCGGATGCCCACCAGATAGCGCCTCTGGTTTTGCCAGTGAATGACGGTGACAGCTGGCTTAGCTCAATACAGCGAAAAATCGGTGAACGACGCGCTCGTGGCGCGTTTCCGTTGGCTGGTGATGCTCCTGGCGGCTGCGTTGGGAGCGGCCGTTTTGTCCGCCTTGGTCGCCTTCCGGTTCATCATCAGGCGACCTTTGTCGCGCTTGCACCAGGCCATGATGAATGCACCTCGTGGGCGTGCCCAGGCTCTGGACGCGCCCACAGGCGTGAATGAACTGGCGGACATGATTCGTGCCTACACGTCATGGTGCAACGGGAGCACCGCCAGGAAGACGTTTTGGTGGCGCGTAACCGGCAACTGGCCGACCAAAGCCAGCGTGATGCCCTGACAGGCCTGTTCAATCGCCGCCATTTTGATCAATGGCGCAGGCAGGGAGATGCCCTTGGCGGGCCCATGCAAGTGCCAGGTGTGTTCGCCCTGCTGGATGTCGACCACTTCAAAGCCATTAACGACACACACGGGCACGCTGTGGGCGATGAAGTGCTGATGGCCTTGGCGCAGCGTCTGGGGGAGGCCATGCGCGCTGGCGATTTGCTGGTGCGATGGGAGGGCGAGGAGTTTTTTGTGTATGTCGCCGGCACGCACGACATTCAGGCCATCGCCCACCAATTGCTAACCCATGTCAGTTCAGCGCCCATCATGACCGGTGCCGGTGAATTGGCAGTGTGTGTGTCGGCCGGATTGGTCGCACTCCCTGAGAATGGCGCGCCAGACCAAAAACCATTGTCGATCGACGAGGTGTTGGTGCTCGCGGACCGTGCACTTTATGCGGCCAAAGCGAAGGGTCGCTGCCGCGTCGTGTGTGTCACCCGCGTCAATGCCCGCCACGCGGGCCCCTTGATGCAGACTCCCCATTTGGCGGCGGCCGAGCAATTTGGCTGGCTGACCTTGACCGAGGTCTCGCTTGCACCTGGCGCCAGCGCCCTGTCCGCACCAGCGGTGCCGTGAGTCCATCGCCGGTAAACTGTGTGGTCAGGCCAAGCACGGCCACGCCTCTTGACTCTTCCCCACGAACCCATGAAAAACTACGATCTCTACGCCATTGGCAACGCCCTGGTTGACTCCGACTACGAAGTGACCGAGGCCCACCTGCAGGCCATGGGCGTGGCCAAGCGCCATATGACCCTGATTGACGCCGCGCGGCGGGATGAACTGTTGGGCCATGTCCGGCAACTGACCTCCCGACGCAACGGCGGCGGCTCCGCCGGCAATACCGTGGTGGCTTTGTCTCAGTTGGGCGGGCGGGCCTTCTACTCCTGCCGCGTGGCAGACGATGAATTGGGCGCGTTTTACCGCGAAGACCTGATGGACAACGGTGTCGCCAGCAATCTGACCCGTGGCAACCTGGCCACCGGTGAAACCGGCAT
>JBBKVN010000560.1:0-2592 GCA_037968455.1 Rhodoferax sp. | reverse complement strand
GGATGGACCAAGCAATCAGCCGCAGCGTAGGCTGGGGAAAGATCGTCAAGCGATCCCAAGAAATGAACTCGGTCCTCAATACCCAACTCCTGAGCCTGTTGTCTATATTTTTGAGCCGCGCTGGGGTTACCCGCCACCGCTAGAAAAACGCTGAGAGGCATACGGCGAAGGGCCTCCAGCAGAGTATCCAATCCTTTTCTGGCATAGTCATTGGCAATAAATAGGACCATTCGGCCATTAAGCGGTAAACCAAGTGCGCGCCGCGCATATGCCTGTGCCGGCAAATGAAGTGGGACATTCACACCGGGAGTTACGACTTTTACCTTACCGGTACAGTCGGGATACGCCTCTTCGCACTCCTGACGAAGGTGATTTGACGTGGCAACGATGTGGCGCAATGGACAAGGGCTAAAGCGAGATCCTTCCAGAACAAGATAGGTGATCAACCGGGGACTCAAGGCGACCTTGACCCAACGGAAGATCCGGCGGACTCCACTAAAGGTGAAAAACAGGTTGTGCCGTACAGGCCTTACGTGAATGGTTTGAACCTGGCCTTGCCAAGTATTTTCGTGCGAATGGACAACGTCAAAGCCCCGGCGGGTTTGCCGCCATGTAGAAACTGCAAACACCAACTGATTGATCCAGCGAGGTTTCTCAAACAGGGAAAAAACTTGGTGATATGAAACCCCTTGAATGGGGTGATTGGACGTCTGCGAAAATACGTGAACTTCATGGCGCGACGCCAACCCCTGAACCAAGGCTACTGCATAGCTTTCAGCACCGCCACCTGCGCGCGAAAAATGGCGACTGATAACGGCAATTCGCATCGGATTAGATCAACACAATGTCGTACTGCTCAGGCCCCATCGCACTATCGCTTTGCAGCGACACCGGCTTGCCTATGAATTCACTTAAACCAGCCAGATGCTCGCTCTCCTCATCCAGAAATAATTCAATAACCTTGGGAGATGCTACAACGCGAAACTCGCGAGGGTTGAACTGCCGGGCCTCTCGCAGAATTTCCCGAAAGATGTCGTAGGTGACGCTACGTGCGGTTTTAACAATGCCCTTACCTTCGCAAGTTGGGCAGGGTTCGCACAGCATGTGAGCCAATGATTCACGCGTTCTCTTTCGGGTCATCTCAACCAAGCCCAATTGAGAGAACCCACTGGCGCTCGTCTTGACTCGGTCGCGGCCCAATTGCTTGCGAAATTCAGTCAGGACGGTGTCCTGGTGATCTGTCCGGACCATATCAATGAAGTCAACAATGATGATGCCGCCCAAATTTCGCAGTCTCAACTGCCGAGCAATTGCCTGTGTCGCCTCCAAATTAGTCTTAAATATTGTGTCGTCGAAATTTCTCGCACCAACAAATCCCCCTGTGTTGACATCAATGGTCGTCAACGCTTCTGTTTGATCGACGATCAGATAGCCGCCCGACTTCAGTTCAACCCGTCTACCAAGTGCCTTTGCAATATCGTCATCGACCGCGTCAAGATCAAAGATCGGGCGCTCCCCCTTGTAATGCTGAAGCTTTGTGGCAGCAGTAGGCATGAACTCAAGCCCAAACGCTCGCAACAAGTCAAATTGCTCGCGTGAGTCGACTCGAATAGTCTGCGTCTTCTCACCCACTAAATCTCGCAAAACTCGCTGCAGGAGGCTCAAATCCTGGTGTAAAAGAGACATCGGAGGCAGTCGCAATGAGGCTTCTTTGATTCGGGCCCAAGCCTTGCGCAAGTACGTGATGTCGTCGGACAGCTCCTGATCCGAGGCATCCTCTCCATTGGTCCGAAGGATTAGTCCCCCGCCCTGCGGACCCGCCAAGCGTTGTAGCCTAGACCGCAACTCGTCCCGCAGCGCGGGAGGAATCTTCTGGGAGACACCCACATGATCATCTTGGGGAAGAAATACCAGCATCCTTCCGGCAATACTGATCTGTGTAGATAGGCGGGCTCCCTTGGTACCAATCGGATCTTTGATCACCTGAACGGTCAAGACCTGGCCTTCAAACACCTGCTTTTCAATGGGAATCTGTGGCTGCGAATTGCGAACCAAACTGGGAGGCTCTCCGTCGGGTTGCCTGTGCCATACATCGGCAACATGCAGAAATGCCGCACGCTCCAGACCAATGTCTATGAATGCCGATTGCATGCCCGGGAGAACTCGAGCCACTTTGCCCAAATAAACGTTGCCAACCAAGCCCCGTTCCAGCGTTCGTTCGACGTGCAACTCTTGCAAGGAACCGTTCTCGACAACAGCCACTCGAGTTTCCTGAGGGGACCAATTGATCAGTATGTCTTCTTGCATCACGTGCTAAACCTCGAAGTCAAAGAAACGCAACAATCCAGCCGTCTCGAACATCGGCAGTCCGACGATACCGCTATAGCTGCCTTCCATTCGAAAGATGAACGCTGTGGCCCTTCCTTGAATTGCATAAGCGCCCGCCTTGCCCATTGGCTCCTCAGTAGCGACGTATGCCTCAATCTGTTTACGAGGCATCTCGGCAAACGTAACAAACGACTCACTTAAGGTATTCACGCGGCGACTGCTCGTCCCCAACGCGACCGCAGTCAATACGCGATGGGTTTGACC
>JBBKVN010000559.1:0-2585 GCA_037968455.1 Rhodoferax sp. | reverse complement strand
ACGGTGGACACGCAGGTCATCATGATGGACAGGGCTAATGCGCCTTTGCTGAAGTAGGCGAAGATGTTGGAGGTGGTGCCACCGGGCATACAGGCCATGAGAATCAGGCCGACAGCGAGCGCCGGTGACAAGCCCAGCGCTACGGCCATGCCGTAGCCCAGCATCGGCATGATGCCGAACTGGCACAGTATTCCGACTAACACGCCTTTGGGCTTGCGAAAGGCAATCAAGAAGTCGCGAAAGGTCAGGCTTGCGCCCATGCCCAGCATGATGACCATCATCATCACGCCGAGCAGTTTGGTTTCCAGAGGAGTCAACATGGGTGTATTCCTTTTACTTTGCAGCGAATTCGGTTTTGATTTCGGCCTTCAGATCCTTGCGCAGGATTTTTCCGACGGGGGACTTGGGCAGGTCATCACGAAACATGATGGACTTGGGAACCTTGTAATCGGCCAAGAGCGTCTTGCAATGCGCAATAACCGCTTCACGGGTGAGTTCGCCTTTGAAATCCGGGTTGCGCACCAGGTAGGCGCGCACCGCCTCACCCGTTTTATTGTCGGGAACGCCCACAACCGCCGCCTCCAAAATAGCACCCATCTTGGCCAGAGCGTCTTCAATTTCGTTCGGGTAGACATTGAAGCCAGACACCAGCACCAAGTCCTTCTTGCGGTCGACAATACGGAAGTAGCCGTCTTCGTCCATGACAGCCACGTCGCCGGTATAGAGCCAGCCATCTTTGACCATGGCGGCGGTCTCGTCGGGGCGGTTCCAGTAGCCCAGCATGGTTTGTGCTCCCTGCACAATCAGCTCGCCAGGTGCACCCATCGGAACGATCTTGCCGTCGTCATCCACCAAGCGCACGCTGGTGCCGGGTACGGGAATGCCGATGCTGTCCGGTTTTGCCACCCCAGACATGGGGTTGAATGTGACCACGGGGGAACACTCGGTCAGGCCAAATCCTTCGGCCACGCGGGTGCCGGTGATACTTTCCCAGCGCTGAGCCACCGCACTGTGCAAGGCGGTTCCCCCCGCGATGGCTGCCTTCAGGTGCTTGGGCGGGTAGGCAGAAAACCACTCCTCATTCATCAAACCGTTGAACAGCGTGTTGACTCCTGTGATCCAGGTAATGGGGTAATTTTCGATGGCCCGTTGCAGGTTTTGCACGGGCCGGGGGCTGGGCGCCAGAATGTTGCGGGCACCGATCTCGACGAAGGTGAGCAGGTTGGCCGTGAACGCGAAGATGTGATACAGCGGCAGCGCCGTCAACACGCACTCTTGGTCACCCATGTGAGAGCGGCCCATGGCCAGCACCTGATTCACGTTGGTCAGCAAGTTGGCATGGCTCAGCATGGCGCCCTTGCTGACGCCCGTGGTACCATCGGTGTATTGCAGCGCGGCAACTTCACCGCTGCCAATGCCGCTCCACCAGGTCTTTACCTGGGCCGCGTCGGCACCGGTGCGACCCTTGGCCAGTGCCTGTCCAAGTCGGACCACCGGCACTGACACCTTGGGTATGGGTGGTAGAACCTTGCTCCAAACCTTTTGTACGGCGCGCACGATCTGATTGGGAACCGCTGGGAACATGTCCGACACGCCAGCCAAGACCACATGCTCGATACCCGTCTCACCCAGGACCTTATCCAACTTGTCGGCGAACATGTCGACCAAGACCAGGACCTTGGCACCGGAGTCCCGGAATTGGTGGGCCATTTCGCTCGGCGTATACAGCGGGTTTGTGTTGACCAAAACACACCCGGCCTTAAACACGCCAAAGGCCACCACGGGGTAGGCCAGGCAATTGGGCAGTTGAACGGCGACGCGGTCTCCGGCTTGCAGCTTGCAGGTGGTGCGCAAATAGCTGGCAAACGCGTCCGAAAGTTCGTCGACCTGACGGTAGGTCAGCGTTCCATTCATCCCATTGGGCACCACACACGTAAAGGCCTTGCGGTCGCTATATCGAGCGCATGCAGAATGCACCAAATACGCCAAATTTTGGTGCTGCGGCGGGGGCAATGTGGCGTTGATGGTAGTCCCGTAGGCGGCAGTCCAGGGCTTGGAGTCGTAGGTCAAAGCGTCGGCATTCATGCGTTTCCGTCGTAGTAAGGTAAAAGCAAGGATTGTGCTGTGGACTCAGCTGATTTTTCACCTGGGCGGCTGATCGGAAACCCCTAGTGGCGTGCCCTCAGTCTCTCGAGTAGCCGAACCGGAGTTGCGAAGCGGGCAAGGCGCGTTTTCGTAGGACACCCTGGTCCATACCTCGTCACTAGCCGGATGGATGGAAAATCTCGCTCAAAAATGAGCCATTGCTTGACCTTGCCATCATGGGAAGGTTCACACTATGCTGTGTGTCAGTTTTGACCTTTTTAACTTTAGGAGTTTTCCCATGAAGCAAACCTTTACCGTCGCCGGCATGACTTGTGGCCATTGCGAAAAAGCAGTCACCCGCGCCGTCAAAGTAGCCGACCCGCAAGCTGAAGTCACCATTGACCGCGCCGCCAACCAAGTGGAAGTCCAGTCCGAGCAGCCGCGCGAGGCGCTGGCCGCCGCCATTGCCGAAGAAGGCTACGCCGTCGCGGCATGAAAAC
>JBBKVN010000558.1:0-3599 GCA_037968455.1 Rhodoferax sp. | reverse complement strand
GCGGCCAATGCTCAGCTCGCGCAAGGTGTGGAAGCGGGGCAACAGGGTGTCGCGCACGGCCAGATACCGATTCAGGTAGGTATCGTCACCCGTCAGTGCATAGCGGCGCTCGCTGGTTTCGGCATTCAGCAGCGACGCGATCAGGTCTTGCATCGCGGAAATGACGACGCGGGAGTCTTTGCGGTGCTCAGCGGCGCTCTCAATCTGTCGGAACGACCAGACGGTGACGGCCACCCCAACGAGCAACAGCAGCACGAGCGAGCCCAGCCAGAAAATTGTTTTACGGGTTGTTTTCAAGGCGTGCTGGCTTTCGGGTGGAGCGTGTGCGTTGTCTCTGATACGCGCATTGGGTGTGCAAGCGGAAACATCGTGGGCAAGTGGCCCCGGCTGCTAGGGTGGGAGCACTTTAGGCCCGTGAAACATGCCGCGTCTGTGCGGTGGCGCACGCAGCGTTCTGTACATGACAAATAGGCCTCCAGCGCAGACTCAACAAGCGCATTTAGCTCACCTTTTAATAGCAATAAAAATACCAGCCGGTTTGGTGTGCCAGCGCACCGAACTTTTTGCGACTTGTCATCACAATGAACTTTCATCCGTGACGGGGCGTCACTGCACTGCACGGTTTGTTGTTGGCCCCACTATTCGGAGATATTTATCATGAAATTCAATAACAGGATGTTCGCCTACGTTCCAGCGCTGGCGTTGGTGTCGATTCTGGGTGCATGCGCTGGCATGACCCAACAGGAAAAAGGCACGGCCACGGGTGCTGCAGTTGGCGGCGCAGCGGGTGCCGTACTCGGTGGCGGCGTGCTGGGCACCGCAGCAGGCGCTGCGGTTGGCGGCGTGGTTGGCCATGAGGTCACCAAGCCCAAATAACTGGGCCTCCCCATCAAAGAAGAGCTGGGTGCCATCACGGCACCCAGCTCTTCTTTTGTGGGACCAGAACCTAAAGTGAATTTCTGGCCTCTTTGAAGGCATCACGGGCCTCTTTCGCCATTGCCTTGGCATCGCCCGATTTTTCTCCGGCTTGGCCGGATATCTGCTTTTACACGCCCTTGATTTCCTTCGACGGGTTGCCGATAATTTTCCCGACGGTTTCTTGCACCTTACCGAGCACGTCTTTGGTCATGCCGTTGGTTTGATTTTTGTTCACAATGTGTGTCCTTTGAAGTAGCGATTGACAAAGCACATGGGACGCTTTTTTGGCCCATGTGTGAATGCCAAGTACCAGATAAAAGAGCGTCTGTGCGTTGGCGCACCGACGCAACAGACGGCGCGTCGCACACTGCCACTCTTTACATCAACACTTACCAAAGAGGTGTTCTCATGCTTCAAACGCTCGCAATCGTGCTCATCATTCTGTGGCTTCTGGGCGTGGTGTCCTCGTACACCATTGGCGGATTTATTCACATTCTGTTGGTGGTGGCGGTGGTCCTGTTCCTGGTGCGCGTGATCAGCGGCAATAAAACACTGTAACGGGGGCACACCATGAACAGCATCAAACTCGTTGGCGTCGTATTGATCGTGCTGGGCGTGCTTGGCGCGGCCTACGGCGGCTTTAGCTACACCAAGGCCACCCATGCGGCTGACATCGGTCCGCTGCACCTTGAGGTGGTTGAAAAAGAGCGCATCAACGTTCCCCTCTGGATGGGACTCGCAGCCGCAGCCGCTGGACTGGTACTGGTGGTGGCCGGCTCCCGCAAGTCCTGAACCCGGCAACGCCCGGCGCCCCAACGGCGAAAGGTCAGACGGCCTTCGCCGCCGTCAGCAGGTAATCCTGGTGGATGACGTTGTCAAAATGATAGGGCGCGGCCAGCGCTTCAAAATCGGCGTGAAACTGCGCCAGTTTCTGGGGGTCGCTGGCCAAATGTTCGACCACCTTTTGCAGCGGGCCGACGGAGCGCTCCATGAACACCCGGAAGTGCTGAATGCTGAGGGCGGAAAACCGCATCACGCCACGCTCGAAAAACGGGGGCTCGAAGCCTCGACTGAGCCGCTCTGACACAAAGGCCGGGTTGCCCCACGGCCCCGGTGGAGCAGCACCCGGTGGGGGTGGTGGCATCTTGCTGCCCACAAACGCTAGCAGCCGTCCGACAAAATGCTCTGGAGGCCAAGTGGCAAAGGCCACACGACCACCCGGTTTCAGTACGCGCCGCATCTCAGCCATGGCCACTTCAGGGCGCGGGGCAAACATGTGGCCAAACTGACTGAGCACCACATCGAACGACGCATCGGCGTAGGGCAGCGCTTCGACATCCCCTTGGTCCCAGACGATCTCCGGCAGGCGGGCGATGGCGGCGTTTTCCCGTGCTTCCTCGATCAACGCCGGGGTGAGGTCGAGCCCGGTGACTCTCCCCCCCCGGCGCGCGGCCGTGATGGCCAGCACACCGGTGCCGGTACCCACATCCAATACAGACTCACCTGGCGCGATGTTGGCAAAGCGGACCATATGCCCGGCCACCGGGGTGGTGAACAGCGCCGTCGGCCCGAACGAGGCCCACATTTCACGCTGACGCTGTTTTAATTCGGCAAAGGGATCGTTGGTCATTGGTTTCTCCTGAAGTCATAGGAGGGAGACCGGGACCGCATCAAGCGGTCTGAAAGGACGCGTGGCATTCGCGTCAAGCTGCGGTCGGCCAAAAATGATTATGAGCCGCCATCCGCGCCATGGCAATGGGTGGCCATGGCGCGAAAAAGCCTTAATCAGCCGGTGAGAAGTCGATAAAGCCGTGCTCCACATCCGTGGACTCCAGCTTGACGCGCACTTTGGCCCCCACTTTTAATTCGCCCCGGCCACCCATCAGCATGCCTTCGGCGGGCGGCGAGAACACACGAATCCAGACGCCTTCGGCCGCGGTGCCGGTGACGATTCCATCAAAGCGCTGACCAATGTGCGATTGCAGCAGCAGCGCGGCTTCAGACTTGCGTAGGCGCCGCTCCACCTTGCGGGCGGCGTCTTCCTGGTGGGTGCAGTGGGTGGCCAGCACGCCCAGTTCGGTGGGGGTGTAAGGCGACGCCTCATCCGCCAACGCAGCCTTCAGCAGGCGCGAAGTGATCAGGTCGGGGAAGCGCCGATTGGGCGCGGTGGAGTGGGTGTAGTCCTGCACGGCCAAGCCAAAGTGGCCCACGGGAAGTTGCCCGGCGGTCTCCACCGTGTACTCGCCCGAGCCCATGAGTTTGACGATAACCAGCGACAGATCAGGAAAGCGCAAGGGGTCCAGGCGGCGGCGCTTGGCCAAAAAGTCTTCCAGCGCTTTGGAGTCCGGCTGGTGCGGCAGAGTCTCGCCCAGCTCTCGCGCCACCGACACAATGCGCAGCCAGCGCTCAGGGGAGCGAACCACCCGGCGCAGCGAGACCCCGCCTTGCGCAGCCAGGTAGCGGGCGGTGCAGCCGTTGGTGGCAATCATCACTTCTTCAATCAACTGGCGGGCGCGGTTTTGCACTTGCTGGACCAAGTCCACCACCTTGTCACCCTCAAACACGGCGCGGGGCTGAACGGATTCAAATTCCAGCGCGCCTTCTTGGCGGCGGCGGGCGCGCATTTGCTGGGCCAGCGCGTCCTGGGTGCGTAACTGCGCTTCCATGCCCGCAACGACCTT
>JBBKVN010000557.1:0-13878 GCA_037968455.1 Rhodoferax sp. | reverse complement strand
ATTTCAAACCCGACGCGCAGGTGAAGCGGGGGGTTAAGGGACTGGCTTTGTAGCGGCAGAGATGCGGTCATGTGTCGGACTCCTAAAACCTTGCAGGTACTGCCCAATGAAGGGGTGTTAGCCCAGTCTATACCCCTTGGCTGAAAAACAGCACTTTCCGTTTTTGCGGGTATTGGGCGCCCAGCGGCTTCCTGTATTGCTTTTAGGCGCTTGTGCTTTGGCGTTCTCCGTGAGGGCACTTCCAGAATTTGCGCATGACTCTTGGTGACTCGGCCTCGTTCAGTCCTCGGCCCTAATTGCTGCTGTTGTAGGCCGCAACCAGTTGGAGCAGGTGGTTTCGCTGGCCTTGTTCGAGGTAGGGCGCCAGGAGGTTCAGCACATGGTGTGCCCCGCGCAGCAAGGCGAGCTGGGCATTCTCTGCCTCCAGTGCATGGCGTGGATCGCGAACGTATTCGAAGCTAAGCCAGTAGGTCAGCACCACCACCATGCTTGTCGCTGTCGATTCAATTTCACGCGAGTCGATCTGAATCGCGCCGGACCGGCTCATGCCGCCCAGCAGGGCCTTCACCGCCCGGGTCTTGTTTTTCAGGATCAATTGGAAATGGGTTTCCAGCCGGCGGTTCTTGCTCAGCAAGTCATTCAGGTCGCGGTAAAGGAAGCGGTACTGCCAGATGAGCTCAAACAGGGTGTGCATGAAGAACCAGGCGTCCTCCACGTTTCGTACGTCCTCGCCCGCATTGAGCAACTCATTCAATGCTTGTTCATACCGGTCAAACAAGGAGTTAATGAGCTCGTCCTTGGCCGGGTAGTGGTAATAAAGGTTGCCGGGGCTGATTCCAAGTTCAGCCGAGATCAGCGTGGTAGACACATTGGGCTCGCCAAACCGGTTGAACAGCGTCAGTGTGACTTCAAGGATCCGCTCTGCCGTCCTTCTGGGTGCTTTTTTCACCATGCGTGGCCCTTTGTATGGGCCGCCGCTGATCTCACCACGTGATCCAGGTCGTCCATGATTTCCTGGAGGTTGACTATCGAGCGTCCAACCTTGGTTGGTGGCCGCATTGGTGCGGTCAAGTGCCGCTTGGGGTCATCCAGCGCTTGGTGGTGCAGCGTAATGCCATGTTGCCAAAGCTTGGCTGACAGGCCGGTCTTTCGCGACCGCAGCATATGACGGGTTTGTTGATAAGCGTGTTCGGCCAACTCACGCCGGCGGGAGTAGCTAAAAGTATTGGCCAGGTACAACTCCGGGTCACGTTGGTCCGGCTCGAAAAGAATGATGTCCGTATCGGGGAAGAGGTGCTCATACTGTTTCATGCCAAGCACCATACGCGAATGGATCATGGACCGAAAAGTTTGACTGAGAACGGCCGGCAAGCCTCCATCGACAATTCTCGGGATGTGGCGCTTTTCGGGCGACAACCCGCGTCGCATGACCTTGGCCACCTTCGGGGCAGTCGCGTCAAAGGGCACCAGCGGGTTCAGGCACAGCATCAAATCCACCCCGTCATCCAGCGCAACCGATGCGTGCATGGTTTTGATCAGGGCGCCATCGACAAAGTAGCCGTCGTCTATCTCAACCGGGGGGAACAGCCCAGGCAAGGCTGAGCTGGCCTGAACGGCCTGCGAGATCGGAATGTGGTCCCAGCCCGGCCGGCCGAAAGGAACCGCTTCACCGCTGTCCAGGTTGGTGGCGACCAGCGTGAGTTGGGTGTTGAGCTTGCGAAAGTCATTGGTTCGTCCGCTCTTGGAGAACAGGCGAGCCAGTTCGCTATGAATACGGGCGTTTGAAAAAATACCTGTTGGCAGCATGGGGCCCAAGCGTTCCAGCGCAAGGGTCAGTGTTTGCCCGCGGACACCGAGGTTCCACAAGGACGACAGCAGCAAACCGGGAACCATGATGGCGCGCCGCGCGAATTCGCCATAGGCGGGCGTCATTAACCACGAGGGGTCAAACGTGTCCTCGGGCGCGGTGCCGTCTTCAATGAACAGCGAGCACAGTTGCCGGGGTGTGAATCCGTTGGCCAAGCCTGCCGCAATGAATCCACCGGCTGACACGCCAACGTAATGCTGCAACTTCGTGAAATCAATCCCGTTAAGCGACTCCTCCAGCGCGCACAGGGCCCCAATCTCATAGATGGCCCCCATAGGACCTCCACCTGACAAGGCCAGGCCAATTTTTGGTGACGTGGGAGCGCTGTGAGTCATGTGAGAAAGTGTAGGCGGGTTATTTCCAATTATTGTTGCAATGCAGCAGCGATTGAGCCACTTGTTGGCCCTGCGGGATCAGGTTGCGAAACCCGATCCCAGGTGCCTTGCGGGTGTTGTCACGACCCAAGCCCCCGCTGCCAAGCATGAGAGCCACGTCGTTCTCAGGTTGCCGAGGACTCGGTTGTGGCCGATGCGGGCGCGGCAGCTGCTGCCGACCTGCGGGCCGGTGCGCGCTTTGCGGCAGGCTTGGCTGGCGCACGGGCCGGCGCTTTGGCGACAGGTTGGGGTGCCGTTTTCACCGGTTTTTTCACTGCGGTTTTGGCAGGTGCCTTGGTTGGAGTTGGCGCAGACGCTTTGGCCGCGGGCTTGTGTGACAGCTTTTGAACACTCTTGTTCAGGTCCTCAATGCGCTCGATCAGTGCCGCGACGTCTTTGGAAGAGGGCACCCCCAGCTTGTTCAATGCTTTGGCCACGCGCTCTTCAAAAATGCTTTCCAGCTTGTCCCATTGGCCGGTCGCCTTGGTGCTAATGCCGTTAGCCATGCTTGACATCTTGTTGGTGGCGTCGGAAATGCGCTCTTCAGCAGCAGATTGTGTTTTGCGTTGCAAGCTCACACCCTCTTTGACAAGCAAATCGAATGCTTTGGTGCCTTCCGCCTGAGCGCGGCTGAAGGCGCCCAAGCCAGCTTGCCATATCTGCTGGGCCGAATCCTTAACGGATCCCGTCAACGGGGCATTGGGTTTTTTGGCGGTGCTTGTTTTTTTTTCCAGTTTTTTGACCATGAGATCCTCCATTCAAAACTTGTAATTAAACATGCTGCGTTGGTTTTGACAAGTACAGCATGCCAGATACATGTCACTTTAAGCCCTCTGTCCCAAGAGGTGTAGGTGATTGCTCCTAATTTTAGTGAGGGTTCGGTCACACCATTACGGGTTAATGCTGAATGCCTCCGGTCATAATTTCGGCAAGAATGAAGATCTACTTATGGGGGATACATGCAGTACTTTGTTACCGGAGCCACGGGGTTCATTGGAAAACGATTGGTCAAAAAGTTGCTGGAGCGCAAAGGATCCGTGGTCCATTTCTTGATTCGCAAAGAAAGTGAATCGAAAGTGGCTGCGCTGCGTCAGTACTGGGGTGCCAGTGCCGCGCGCGTGATTCCCGTCTTTGGAGATCTCACCGCCAAGAAGCTGGGCGTTTCCAGCGAGGCAGTGAAAAAACTCAAGGGCCAAGTGGATCACTTCTATCACTTGGCGGCTGTTTATGACATGGAAGCCGATGAAGCCAGCCAGGTGGCCGTCAATATTGAGGGCACGCGAAACACCGTCGAATTGGCCAAGGCGATTGATGCCGGCCACTTTCATCATGTGAGTTCGATTGCTGCGGCTGGTCTGTACGAAGGCGTGTTCCGCGAGGATATGTTTGAGGAAGCCGAGAACATCGACCATCCCTATTTCATGACCAAGCACGAAAGCGAAAAAATCGTGCGCAAGGAATGCAAGGTGCCCTGGTCGGTGTACCGGCCGGCCATGGTGGTGGGCGACAGCACCACCGGCGAAATGGACAAGATCGACGGCCCCTACTATTTCTTTAAACTCATTCAGCGGATGCGCCAGTTGCTGCCGCCCTGGATGCCCTCGGTTGGTTTGGAGGGCGGGCGCATCAATATCGTGCCGGTGGATTTCGTCGTCAACGCATTGGCCCTGATCAGTCACCAGGCCAATATTGACAAGCGGTGTTATCACCTGGTTGACCCCGAGGGTTACCGGGTGGGCGATGTGCTCGACATTTTCAGCAAGGCCGCTCACGCGCCCAAAATGAACCTGTTCGTCAACGCGGCCTTGTTGGGCTTCATTCCGCGCAGCGTCACCAAAGGTTTGATGGCACTGGCGCCGGTGCGTCGGGTGCGCAATGCGATCATGAAAGACTTGGGCCTCCCGGAGGACATGCTGACCTTTGTGAACTACCCCACCCGTTTTGACTGTCGCGACTCGCTGGCGGCACTCAAGGGGTCGGGGGTGGTGTGCCCCAATCTGAAAGACTATGCGTGGCGCCTGTGGGACTATTGGGAGCGCCACCTGGACCCAGACCTGCACATTGATCGTTCGCTGCGTGGCACGGTCGCCGGCAAGGTGGTGCTGATCACGGGGGGGTCGTCGGGTATTGGCCTGGCGACAGCGCACAAATTTGCCGAAGCGGGGGCGACCACCATCATTTGTGGCCGTGATCAGGACAAACTGGACGAGGCGTGCAAGGAGGCCAAAGACAAGGGATACAGCTTCGTGGCCTATTCGGCCGACATCGCTGACATGGCGGATTGCGACCGCTTTGTGAAACTGTTGGCAGAAGAGCACGGTGCGGTTGATTTCTTGATCAATAACGCGGGTCGCTCGATTCGCCGCGCGATTGAAGCCAGTTACGACCGATTTCATGACTATGAGCGCACCATGCAACTCAACTATTTCGGTTGTTTGCGTGTGACCATGGGGTTTTTGCCGGGCATGGTGGCCAAGAAGAAAGGTCACATCGTCAATATCAGCTCCATTGGGGTGTTGACCAATGCACCACGTTTCAGTGCTTATGTAGCCTCCAAAGCGGCGCTGGATGCGTGGACGCGTTGTGCGTCCAGTGAGTTTGCCGATCAAGGTATCTCATTTACCACCATCAATATGCCTTTGGTGCGCACACCCATGATTGCGCCCACGGGCCTGTACAACAACGTGCCCACCTTGTCTCCCGAAGAGGCTGCGGACATGATTGCCCAGGCGTGTATCTTTAAACCCGTGCGCGTGGCGACCCGACTGGGCATTACCGGGCAGGTTCTGCACGCGATGCTGCCAAGGGTGGCTCAAATTGCGATGAACACCAGTTTCCGCATGTTTCCTGACTCGTCGGCCGCCAAAGGCAGCAAACCCGGCGACAAGCCTGCGAAGCAGCAGTTATCTGCCGAAGCGATCGCCATGCAGCAAATGATGCGGGGAATCCATTTTTAACAGGACATTGTTGCCAGATAAACAGTAAAAAGGCCCCGGGGCGTTAACTCCCCGGGGCCTTTTTTTGTGATGGACTGTCGCAAGCAAGACGTCTCTTGATTCGGGCCCGCTTAGTTTTAATCCTTGATGGCGAATTCTTCGCGGGTTCTACCTTGTGCAACCAGTGCAGACAACCAACGGGGCATCAAGCCACGACCACTCCATGTTTCGCCATTGGGGCCGCGAAACTTCGCAACTGCTGGTTTGCTCGTTGTTGACGCCTTGCGACCACGGCCTTTGATGGACTCTAGGTCTTTGAGCGTGATGCCAAAAGCTGTCATTTTGGCCAGAATATCTTGCACGGTTTTATCAAACTCTTGCGCGCGGATTTCATTGGCTTGCTTTTGAAGCAGATCAATCTGGTTTTGGATCTCTATCAAACTATTCATGTAAGTCACCTTGATTTGAAGAACACTCCCTGACTTGAGTTTTCTGTTGCGATAACTATTATATTTTTTCGAATTATAAAGATGACTGAGGTAGTTATTCAAATTATTATTTATTTTGTTACCTCAAATCAGTTTTCTAAACCGCAAGGCCGGTGAAGTGGGGAAATCAAACTATTCGGCAATCGATGACGTCTTGCTGGTTTGTCCGCAGGCAATGGGCGCCCGTCCAGAGCAGCAGATCTTGGCG
This sequence comes from Rhodoferax sp., assembly GCA_037968455.1. GTDB lineage: Bacteria > Pseudomonadota > Gammaproteobacteria > Burkholderiales > Burkholderiaceae_C > Rhodoferax. The sequence goes on along the minus strand of JBBKVN010000557.1, from coordinate 8,005 downwards.
GCGCACGGCAGGGCGGGATTTCCCGCCCCACGCGGGCCTGACATGCGGCACAATTTACGCTTCCATTAGTTGCCACTGCGAATACACATGACCGACATCAGCTACATCCCGCCCCGTGACAAGGCCGAAATCCTGTCCCAGGCGCTTCCGTACATTCGCAAATTCCATGGAAAAACCATGGTGATTAAATACGGCGGCAACGCCATGACCGATCCCGCGTTGCAGGCCGATTTTGCCGAAGACGTCGTGCTACTCAAGTTGGTCGGTATCAATCCTGTGGTGGTGCATGGCGGTGGGCCTCAAATTGAAATGGCCCTGAAGCGATTGGGCAAACAAGGCGAATTTGTGCAGGGCATGCGGGTGACTGATGCCGAAACCATGGAAGTGGTGGAGTGGGTACTGGCCGGTGAAGTGCAGCAAGACATCGTGGGTTTGATCAATCAGGCCGGCGGCAAGGCCGTGGGTTTGACAGGTCGCGATGGGGCCATGATCCGGGCTCGGAAGCTGCGATTGATTGACAGTCTGGACCCCTCCAAGGAGCACGACGTGGGCCAGGTGGGCGAAATCGTCAGCATTGACCCCAGCCTGGTGAAGGCCCTACAGGATGACGCTTTTATTCCGGTCATCAGCCCGATTGGCTTTGGCGAGAACAACGAGAGCTACAACATCAATGCCGATGTGGTGGCCGCCAAGTTGGCCACCGTGCTGCAAGCCGAGAAGCTGATGATGCTGACCAATATCAAAGGGGTGTTGGACAAGTCGGGAGAGTTGCTGGTGGACCTGACGGCGCGTCAGATTGACGAGCTGTTTGCCGACGGCACGATCAGTGGCGGCATGTTGCCCAAGATCAGCGGGGCGCTGGATGCCGCCAAAAGCGGTGTGAACGCGGTCCACATCATCGATGGGCGTGTGCCACATGCCTTGTTGCTTGAGATCCTGACGGACCAAGCCTTTGGCACCATGATTCGCTCGCACTGACGCCATGCGACTCCTTCTGGTTGAAGATGACCTCATGGTGGCCAGCGGCATCAAGCTGGGGCTGACCGACGCGGGCTATGCCGTTGACTGGCTCAGCAACGCGGAGCGCGCATTGGAGGTCACCGCGAATGAGTCGTTTGACATCGCGATACTGGATTTGGGCTTGCCGGGAATGAATGGCTTGGCGCTGACGCAGCAACTGCGCAAGAACGGGCACACCATGCCGGTCATGATTCTCACGGCGCGAGATGCGCTGCACGACTGCGTGCAGGGGCTCGACATCGGGGCCGATGACTACATGATCAAGCCCTTTGAGTTGCCGGAGTTGCTCGCACGGTTGCGGGCCTTGCTGCGTCGCTCCCAGGCCGCTACCTCTTCGGTGTTGAGCTTCGGTCCGCTGGAAATGGATACCTCCACCCGTGTGGCCTGTATTCAGCCTGAGGGGTTGATTCTTGAGTTGGGCCCGCGCGAGTGGACGGTGATGGAGTATTTGCTGATCAACGCCCCCAAGCCCGCCAACAAAGACAAGCTGCTGCAGGCCTTGACGGGGTGGGACAAGGAAATCACGCCCAATGCGGTGGAGGTTTATATCTCCCGTTTGCGAGGCAAGCTGGAGCCGCATGGCATCGCACTGCGCTCCATTCGGGGCTTTGGATATCGCCTTGAAATGACGGCGGAGTTGGGCTCCTAAAGCCTTCGTTGATGCAGTGGGCTCATCTGTTCAGCGGCTTGCAACGCCGGTTGCTGCTGCTGCTGCTGGTGCCGCTGTGCATATTGGCCGGTGTGAACACCTGGTTTGACTACCGGTCGGCCAGAAATGCGGCCCTGAAGCAAGACGAACAACTGCTTGAGCTGCTTCCGCTGTTGGCCGATTCTGTGCTGGCCACCGGCAGCTCGCCGGCCGATCCACCTGTCATGCTCACTGCACCCTCAGTTGAGGAGTTTCTGAAGTCAAGAGTCGGGTCCTCCGCATTTGCCGTGGCGACCTTGGGCGGCAAGGTGTTGTTGGGGGAGCCGTGGCTGTCCATTAGTACACCGGAAGGGAACGTGCCGCATTTCAGAAGCTGGGAGAACGGCGGGGTGACGTTTCGCATCGTGTACCAGCGCGTTCACACCTCCGCCGGTGAACTCGTGGTGAGTCTGGCGGACGGCTCCGACCCGCGGCAGCAATGGGTCCAGTTGGTGTTGCTCAAGGTCTTTCTGCCCAACTTGATACTGATGGTACTGGCCGTGTTTGCCGTCAATTTTGCGGTCAAACGCGCACTGCGCCCCCTGATGGACTTGAGGGACGCCGTGGAGCATCGGTCCCCGCGCGATTTGAGCCCCATGGATGAGCAGGCGTCGCCTGAAGAAGTGCGTCCGCTGGTTCGCTCCTTGAATCGCTTGTTTGGCCTGGTGACGGCGCAGGCAGAGAGTCAACGCCGTTTTGTCGCCGACGCCGCCCATCAGTTGCGCACCCCTTTGGCGGGGTTGCAGTCCCAGATTGAAGCCTGGGCGCAGGCCGTTAATATTCCAGCCGCGGCCATGGCATGGCGCGAGAAATATGAGCCAAATAGCGGTATTGCGCCCGTCAGTGCTCCATCTAATGCTATATATTTAAGAGCGGATCAGCTCAACCATTTGCGTGATGCTGCCCGTCGTACCTCGCAGTTGGCCAATCAGCTATTGGCGCTGTCGCGGGCCGATGCTCGCAGCTTGAGCGCGCAGCCCTTGGAGCGAGTGGACCTCAAGGCTTTGTGCGAGACCCTGTTGGAAACCCATCTGGATGCGGCTACCGCCAAGTCGATCGACCTGGGGCTGGATGTGAGCCCTGTCTACGTGTCGGGCCAGGAGTGGCTTTTGCGCGAATTGCTGAGTAACCTGGTCGACAACGCCTTGAAATACACCCCGGCCGGTGGCGCCGTCACCATTCGTTGTCATCGGTCAGGGCCACTGGACGAAGCCCTGTTGGAGGTTGAAGACGATGGCCCAGGCATTCCTGTTCATGAGCGCAGTCATGTGCTGGAGCGCTTTTACCGGGTGCAAGGCACGTTGAACGAGGGCAATGGACTGGGTCTGGCCATTGCAGAAGAAATTGCCCGCGCGCACCACAGCCAATTGATCGTGAGTGAGGGAGCGGGTGGGCGGGGTGCACGAATCACCCTTGTTTTTCCGCCTTGACCCCCGCAAAAACCCTCGGATTCGCTATGAGAGAATCATTTCCCACCACTGATTTTTGCTCATGTCCGACGTTGAATTAACCACCCCGATTTCTGCCCCGCTTGAGATGCCAGAGCCTGATCCTGTGTCCGGCACGCGCAAGCGGCCCAAGCCGGGCGAGCGTCGCACCCAGATCCTGCAGGCCTTGGCCGAGATGCTCCAGCAGCCCGGCGCAGACCGCATCACCACCGCCGCCCTGGCGGCCCGACTGGAGGTCAGCGAAGCCGCGCTTTACCGCCACTTTGCCAGCAAAGCTCAAATGTTTGAAGGGCTGATCGAATTCATTGAGCAAAGTGTGTTCACCCTCGTTAATCAAATTGCCCAACGGGAGAGTGATGCCGGTGCTGAGGCGCCCCACTCAGACTCAGGCGCGCGTCAAGCCAATCAAATTGTGCGGGTGGTGATTCAATTTGCCGAGAAAAACCCTGGCATGACCCGCGTCATGGTGGGCGATGCCCTGGTGTTTGAAAACGAGCGCTTGCAGCAGCGCATGAATCAGTTTTTTGACAAGCTGGAGTCCACGCTCAAACAACTCTTTCGACCCGTCGCCGCCCAAAGTGGCTCACCCACTCCCACGGTCGATGCGAACGTTCGCGCGTCTGTGTTGCTGGCGTTTCTCACTGGCCGGTTGCAGCGTTTCGCACGCTCCGGCTTCAAGCGGCTGCCTTCTGAATTCCTTGATGAGAGCCTCGTGCTTCTGACATAAATCATGAAATTACTGCGCTATGGCCCTGTGGGCAAAGAAAAACCGGGTTTGCTGGACGATTCCGGGGTGTTGCGTGACCTCAGCGCCATCGTGCCCGACATCAACCCTGAGGTGTTGAGCGACGCAGGGTTGACCAAGTTGCGCAAACTTGATCCTGCCACTTTGCCGCGTGTCAAAGGCACGCCGCGCATGGGCTGCCCCGTGGCGGGTATTGGAAAATTCATCGCCATCGGGCTGAACTACTCTGACCATGCAGCTGAGACTGGCTCGCCCCTTCCCAAAGAGCCCATCGTTTTCATGAAGGCCATTTCGTGCATTCAGGGACCGAATGACCCGGTGATGCTGCCCAAGGGGTCGCAAAAAACCGACTGGGAGGTCGAGTTGGGCGTGGTGATCGGGACGCGAGCGCGTTACGTGACCCAGAAAGAGGCGCTGTCCCACGTGGCCGGTTATTGCCTGGTCAACGACATCAGCGAGCGCGAATACCAGTTGGAGCGTGGTCCGCAATGGGACAAAGGCAAAGGTTGCGACACCTTTGGTCCCATCGGGCCTTGGTTGGTGACGCGGGACGACATCGCCAACCCGCAGAAATTGAATGCGTGGCTGGACCTCAATGGCCAGCGCCGCCAGACCGGCAACACTAAAACCATGATTTTTGGGGTGGCCAAGATTGTGAGCTACGTCAGCCAATTCATGACGCTGATGCCTGGCGATGTGATCACCACCGGCACGCCACCGGGTGTGGGTTTGGGCATGACGCCGCCGATGTACCTGAAGAAGGGCGACTTTATGGTTTTGGGTATCGACGGCCTGGGCGAGCAGCGGCAAACCGTGGTGCCGTTCAAGCGTTAATTTTCTAAGGGGAAACCCTTGCAGTCCTTAGAAAGACGACCCTAGACAGGCCAAACTAAGGGCCGGTTTGGCCGACATGGTGCAAAATAGAACGATCGTTCTTTTATTTGCCATGTCCACACCTGATTCATCTCGTTCCACCGCCCGCACCGGTAGCCGCCCGGCTTCCGGGGGCGCTCGCGCCCTGCAAAAGGGGCAACAAACCAAGCAGTCCATCGTCGATGCCGCCTTGGGCCTAGCGGCTCAAATTGGTCTGGAAGGCTTGAGTATCGGCGCCTTGGCCGAGGTCACCCATATGAGCAAATCGGGTGTGTTCGCTCATTTTGGCTCACGCGAAGAGTTGCAGATCTCGGTCATTCGCGAGTACTACGCCCGCTTTGCCGACGAAGTCTTTTTCCCCGCCATGGACCATCCCCGTGGTTTGCCGCGTGTGCACGCGCTGTTCTCCAACTGGATGACGCGCGTGGCCGTTGAGATTCAGTCCGGCTGCATTTTTATCAGCGGCGCCGTGGAGTTTGACGACCGGCCCGGGCCGGTTCGCGACGCCTTGGCCAGCTCCGTCAAAACCTGGTTGAACGCCGTTTATCGGGCGGTCGTGCAGGCCAAAGCCGAAGGCCACCTCAACACCGACGCCGACGAAGAGCAAATGGCGTTTGAAATTCACGGCTTGATTCTCGCGGCCCATTACGAGGCCCGATTTTTGAAGAACCCAGGTGCCACGGGCCGCGCCAACACCGGGTTCAAGAACATTCTTGCGCGCTACGGCAAGCCATCTGCGGCACCGTCTTCGCCCATCCCATCGTCCCCATCCCATTCCAAGGAGTAATTCGCATGCCTATCTACAACCCACCCCTGCGTGACATGCAATTTGTGATGCACGAATTGCTCAACGTCACCGCTGAGCTCAAAACCATTCCGGCCCATGCCGACATGGATGCCGACACCATTAACGCGGTGTTGGAAGAGGGCGGCAAGTTTGCAGCCGAAGTGGCCTTTCCGCTGAACATCAGTGGCGACGCTCAGGGTTGCACGCTCAACAAGGAAACCCATGAGGTGACCACGCCCACTGGCTTCAAGGAAGCCTATGCCAAATACGTCGAAGGTGGATGGGCCGCGCTGGCTTGCGACCCGGCATATGGCGGGCAGGGCCTGCCATTGGTTGTGAACCAGTGTTTCTATGAGATGTTGAACAGCGCCAACCAAGCCTGGACCATGTACCCCGGCCTGACGCACGGCGCTTATGCGGCCCTGCACACCCATGGCACGGACGAGCAAAAGCAGACGTATCTGCACAAAATGACCAGCGGCGAGTGGACCGGTTCCATGTGCCTGACCGAGCCACATTGCGGCACCGATCTGGGCCTGATGCGCACCAAGGCCGAGCCCTTGGGCGATGGCACCTACAAGATTACCGGCAACAAAATTTTCATCAGCGCTGGTGAGCATGATATGGCCGACAACATCATTCATCTGGTGTTGGCCCGTTTGCCCGATGCCCCTGCCGGCATCAAAGGGGTGAGCCTGTTCATCGTGCCCAAGTTCAACGTGAAGCCAGATGGCAGCCTGGGCACGCGCAACGGCATTTACTGCGGCGGCTTGGAGCACAAGATGGGCATCAACGGCAACGCGACCGCACAAATCGTGTTGGACGGCGCCGTGGGAACGCTGGTGGGCCAGGCCAACAAGGGCATGCAGGGCATGTTCGTGATGATGAACGCCGCCCGTCTGGGTGTCGGCAACCAGTCACTCGGCTTGACCGAGGTCGCGTTCCAGAATGCGTTGGCTTATGCCAAAGATCGCATCCAGATGCGTTCGTTGTCGGGCACCAAGTCCAAAGACCAAGCCGCTGATCCGATCATTGTTCACCCTGATGTGCGCAAAATGTTGCTCACCGCCAAGGCTTATGCCGAAGGCGGCCGGGCCCTGATGTGCTACAGCTCCATGTTGCTGGAGAAAGAGCACGGTCACCCTGACGAGAAGGTGCGCGCCGAGTCGGGTGAGTTGCTGGCCATGTTGACGCCTATCGTCAAGGCTTTCATCACCGACAACGGTCACATCTCCACCAACGCCTGCATGCAAGTGTTTGGCGGCCACGGCTTCATCAAGGAATGGGGCATGGAGCAGTTGGTTCGGGACAACCGCATCAACATGATTTACGAAGGCACCAACACCATTCAGTCGCTGGACTTGTTGGGCCGCAAAATTCTGGGCAACAACGGCGCCACACTGAAGAAGTTTGGCAAGCTGGTGGGTGCTCTGGTGGCCGAAGAAGGCGTCAACGAAAAGATGGCCGAGTTCATCACCCCCATCGCTATTCTGGGTGATCAGATGACCAAGTTCACCACCGAGATCGGCTTCAAAGGCTTTCAAAACCCGGACGAAGTGGGCGCCGCCGCCGTGGATTACCTGCGTGTGGCCGGTCACCTGGTGTTTGGCTACTTCTGGGCCCGCATGGCGCAAGTGGCCTTGCGTGAAATTGCCGCTGGCAATACCGATCCGTTCTATGTGGCCAAGTTGCAAACCGCGCGTTTTTACTTTGCCAAGCTGTTCCCCGAGACCGCCACGCTGATGCGCACCGCGCGCACAGGCAGCAAGGTCTTGATGGACACCGACGCCGCTCTGGCTTGATGCCCGCCCCCGCCAGTTGGACGGGGTTTATTGTTTTTTTGTCCGGAGGTTCTTATGTATCAAGTACTCATTGCTTCTGTTTTGATAGCGGTCTCTGCCCCCGCCATGGCGCAAATGACGCCGGTTGGCGTTTGGCGCAGCATTGACGACAAAACCGAGCAGCCTAAAGCAGAAATTCGAATCTCCGCTGATGCCAATGGTGTCTTGTCCGGCATGGTCGAGAAAGCCCTGGCACCCAGTGCTGAGCCCAACTGCGACCTCTGCGCCGACGAGCGCAAAGGAAAACCCAAGCTGGGGATGGAGATCATCCGTGGCGCCAAAAAGACCGAAGGCAGCACCCAGTGGGAAGGGGGCAAGATTTTGGACCCCGAAAACGGCAAGGAATACACCTTGCGCCTGACCCCGCTGGAGGGTGGAAAAAAACTGGAAGTGCGCGGCTACATCGCCTTCCTCTACCGAAACCAGACCTGGATTCGCGTGCAGTAACTCATTTACAGGAACCGATATGTCCCGTTTTACAGTCAAGAAAGTCGCCGTGCTGGGTGCCGGCGTGATGGGGGCGCAAATTGCTGCGCACCTCGCCAATGTCAAAGTACCCGTCATTTTGTTTGACCTCGCCGCCAAGGAAGGTCCCAAGAATGG
>JBBKVN010000556.1:0-2674 GCA_037968455.1 Rhodoferax sp. | reverse complement strand
TCCGCTTCGTCTTCTTCGCGCACCGCCGCGCTACCGCAGACCGGGCAACTGCGGGGCATGGTGAACTGCGGGGCGTCGGCCACCCGCTTGTCCAGCAGCACGGAGACCACCTCGGGAATCACGTCGCCAGCACGGCGCACGATGACGGTGTCACCCACCCGCACGTCTTTGCGCCGGGCTTCGTCTTCGTTGTGCAGCGTGGCATTGGTCACGGTGACACCACCCACAAACACGGGCGCCAGTTTGGCCACTGGCGTGAGTTTGCCAGTACGCCCCACCTGCACCTCAATGCCAAGCACGGTGGTTAACTGCTCTTGCGCCGGAAACTTGTGGGCCACGGCCCAACGCGGCTCGCGGGTCACAAAACCCATGCGGCGTTGTAATTCCCGGCTGTTGACCTTGTAGACCACCCCATCGATATCAAACCCTAACCCGTCGCGCTGCTGCCCAATGGACTGGTAATACGCTACCAATTCAGTAGCGCCTTGTGCAATCTGAACGAGGGCTGAGACTGGAAAACCCCAAGACTTTAAGGTTTGCAACATCTCAAAATGGGTTTCAAACTCTGGCCCGCCAGACTCGATCGGCGTGACCTCGCCCAACCCGTAGGCAAAAAAACTCAAGGGGCGTTGCGCTGCAATGGCGGGGTCCAACTGCCGCACGGCGCCAGCAGCCGCATTGCGGGTGTTCACAAAGGTTTTCAGTCCCCGTTCACGCTGCTTGGCGTTCAAGGCCTCAAAGTCGTCGCGGCGCATGTAGACCTCACCACGCACCTCCAAAACCGGCGGCACACCGTCGGGCAAGCGCAAGGGGATTTGGCCGATGGTGCGAATGTTTTGCGTCACATCCTCGCCCATTTCACCGTCGCCGCGCGTGGCAGCCTGCACCAGCACGCCTTGCTCGTAGCGCAAGCTCATTGCCAGCCCGTCGAACTTGGGCTCGGCCACATAGGCCACGGGGGCGGCTGACTCGTCCAACCCCAATTCGCGGCGTGCCCGGGCGTCAAAGTTTTCGGCGCCACTGGGCTCGGTGTCAGTTTCGGTGCGAATGCTCAGCATGGGCACGGCGTGGCGCACGCTGACAAAAGCATCCAGCGGCCGACCACCCACGCGTTGTGTGGGCGAATCCGGCGTCACCCACTCAGGGTGTGCTGACTCAACGGCCTGCAGCTCTTGAAACAGCCGGTCGTACTCGGCATCGGGAATCTGCGGATCGTCCAGCACGTAGTAGCGATGCGCGTGTAGATGCAAGGTGCGCTTTAGCTCGACAAAGTGAGCGAAATCAGGCTGCGCCGAGGGTGAAAACAGGTCTTGAACAGAAGGCACCGAAGGCGGCATAAATGAATCGAGAAAAGGGGTCAAGAAAACAGGCGGCGCGCCAGGGCTGAGCCCGCGGCCAGGTCGCGCTGCTCCAGCGTGTCGTACAGGCCTTCCAGCTCCGTCGAAATTTGGTCCAGCGCCTCCACCGGCAAGGGAATGCCGTTGTCGTCGGTGATCACGCCGTCCATGTCGGTGGCCAGCGCCACGGCGATGTCTCGCATGCGCTGAAACGCCTGCTCGCTGCGTTGCACCTGGGGCACATCCAGACTGAGTGAAACCTCGCGAATGGCGGATTGCGCCGGATCGTCTGCCAGCGCGGCCTGCGTGTCAAAGTTCAGAACCAACACGGCTGGCAAGCCCACCGTGCTGGCCGGCACCACCATGCGACCGGGAATTGCGCCAGCCACAAAGCCGTGGCGGGCCGCATTTTGCTGCACATAACCGGGGCTCCAGGCTGCCCGGCGGGCTTGCAGGGCAAAGCCGAGTTGGGCGTCGTGGTCGCCGGCAAACTGGTCCAGTTCGCGGGCGCGGGCCACTTCTTCGCGCATTTCAGGGAAATCGGGCGTGCCGTTGATGGTGTCGCAAAACCCCTGGGTTTTCATGACAAATTCGGAGTACTCAATCTCGTTGAGTGGTCCCGAACGATTGGCCAACTGCACCCCCGCCTGGAACTGCGTGTAGCGTTGCCCGGCGTGTGGCACTTCCCATTGTTCCGAGGCCTGGTTCAGTCCCTCTATCGAAAACGGCTTGCTGCCCACCCGTCGAGTGGCCGGCATGGCCACCAGCGCGGCATCGCCCGAGACCACGGCTTCCAGCGCAATGGGGGCAATCACGTCGATCAGCGCATCCATGACGGGTTTTTTCTCGGGCGTGGGCAGCGGGAAGTGAGCCGCGTCAAAGGCGGCGGCATCCAACTCAGGTTCGATGCCTTCACCCGGCAGTGGCACCGTGTCAGGCCCGGCGCCGGGCTCGACCGGTGTGGGTTGGCGCGGCTGATTTTTGCGTGACGACCAGGTCGCCTGTACCGCCATCGCGATCAAAATGGCCGCGCCAAGGCCGGCCAGCCCCAGTTGGAGGGTGCTCATATCGTTCACAGTGCCTCCGCCATTGAAACTGCTGAATCCATGTCAACTGCCACGATCCGTGACACGCCCTGCTCTTGCATGGTGACTCCAATCAATTGTTCGGCCATTTCCATGGCAATCTTGTTGTGGCTGATGAACAGGAACTGCGTTTCCTTGCTCATGCTGGACACCAGCTTGGCATAACGCTCGGTATTGGCATCGTCCAGCGGGGCATCGACCTCGTCCAGCAGACAAAACGGTGCGGGGTTGAGCTGGAAAATGGCAAACACC
>JBBKVN010000555.1:0-3502 GCA_037968455.1 Rhodoferax sp. | reverse complement strand
CCGCGCACCCGGCTCAGGTAAGCCTCACCCGCATCGCTCAACGACAGGCGCCGGGTATTGCGGTGCAGCAAACGCGTGCCCAAATGAGCCTCCAGATCAGCCACCAGACGCGTCACCCCGGCCGGCGACAAATCCAAAGCCCGAGCCGCCGCGGCAAACCCGCCCTCGTCGATGACCCGCTCAAAGACCCGCATTGACAACAAACGATCCATACCCGCTCACCTCTTGAATTCAGGGTGTCGATTGTTGCGGTTTTCGCCAAGGGGTGAGTGGCCAAGGGTATTCCCTTGGTTTGGCTTGGTTGGAAGCGGAGCTCCGGTTGAGTGGTGCCGTGTTGAGTTGATTGCGCTGTTGGCCCACGAGCGCGAGGCCAGCTTAATGGCGGCTTGGGCTACGCGCTGTTTTCGCATCGCAATCCATCTTTGCTTGCGCAAAACCAGTTGGAGGACGAGATGACCCCTTGCGGGCGTTAAGACCGCAGTGGAACTGGAAGTCCAATCGGCCTTAACACGTGTTTATTGAACCTAAATCCGGCAGTTATCCAGGCGCTGCGAGCCGGTCTGACGGTAGCCATGGGGTCAGTGGGCGAGTGATTTTCGCCACCACGTAATCAAGAAACGTCTTCCATCGATCTGTCAGTGGCAACTGCTCCGCAACAGCCTTTACATGACTCAAGACCGCACGGATATTGGCAATGAGCGCGATCAGCTTGTCCTTGGCTGCATGCATGGGTGTGAGATACAGCGTCGTCTGGCCAGCATGCTTGACCGCGCGCCCCACGCCCGCGAGCAATAAGGCTCGACTTGTGATGGCCTCCATGCGCGCTCCCGGTTTGGCGGCTCGGCAATACCAGCTCCACCAGTTGTAGATGAGCGCTACGGCGCGCGCACTGGTTTGGCAGCGTTCGATGTCTTGGGTGGTGAAGCCACCCCATCCCCACTGATTCTTCAACTCGTCAAAGCCGTTCTCACAGTCGGCCCGGTCCCGATAGAGTTGCCCGAATGCATCCAGCGCGTAGCCGCTGTTAGTCACCAGCACCGCGTACTCCCAGGTCTGCACATCTTTGTCGGGCATCAGTAGTTCAATCTGTTCACCCGGCTCGTTCTTGGTTTTGCGACTCAGCGCCAAATCGGTTTTGACCGCGCGGCGTAAGACCACCACCCGACGCGATTTGTCCCAGCCCGAGAGTTTGAGGGTGTCTTCGACTGCGCTCCAGCCTTGGTCGCTGGGGCCGGGGCTACTCCAGTCATCACGCACGAATTGGCGTGCGAGCAATTTCTTGACGCCCACAGTCTGGCGCAGCTTGAACAAGTAGGGCTGGGCGCGCTCTTCCAACTCGGCGATGAAGGGCTCGTTGCCAAAGCCGCAGTCGCCTCGGACCAAGGCCGGGCGCTGCTGTTCGTTCAGTTTGTCCAGCACGCCAATCAAACCCGGACGAGCTTTGGCCGCACTGTGTTCTTTGCCGGGTGCGACAACAACGTCCAGCACCAGGCGCAGATTGCCCACCCAATACGTATGCAGGGCGTGGCTGGGCCGCCCTGGCTTGTGTGGGTTGTAGCTCACCTGCGCCCCGCTTTGCTTTCCGTACAGCGGTTTGATGGTGGTGTCGATGTCCAGAATCCAAGGGGTGTTCAGTGCCGCTTGCACGCTACCTATGAGTTGGGGCGCAAGCCAGGCTTGGCTTTGTTCGGCGCCCATGCGCGACAGGGCGCGCCGTAGCGCGTCTTCACTGATGATTTTTTGCATGCCCAGTATCTGTGGACTTACCGCGTCCCCTCGCAAAGCGGTGATGTGGGCGTAGCGGTTATGCCCAGCCAGTATGCCCAACAACCACGTTCCCAGTACATCACGCTTGGTTGGCGCGTTGGGACTGGTGTAGATCAAGGGGCAGCTGTTGACCCAGGAGTCATAAACGCCTGTGGTGGCCAAGAATTCGGCAAAGAACGCCAGCTGTGCGTTTGGTGTGGCGCTGGCGCCTTGGTCCCATTGCACGTGAATTCGACCACCCGGGGTGTCCACTGCCATGGCCTCCAATGCCTGCGACTGAACTTCCAGTTGACGCCTTTTTGCTTCACCCATATGGTGACCTCGACAAATACGTTGAAACTGGCTCCCAGTCTAGCTTGTGGCAGCTTTACGCCATGTCAACTGCCGGAAATAGGTTGAAGCGGGGGAAGTCCACTCAGCTGCTGCGACGGCTCAAACTGCACAGGTCAAAGGGCATTGGAATCAAAACCCCGTGCCATACTCGCCCACATGCGGTCGGATGTCCTATTCAATACGATCTCTGGTTACACCGGCCAAGATAAGCTGGTTGATGCTTTTCACAGAGTCGACGATTGCACGTTCAATCGCTCATGCTGGACATGCGCCGTCTTCGAAGCGCCACTGGCACCCCCCACAATGTAGGAGACTGAAAATGAAACCCCGTTGCTTGCGCCTTTTTACTTTGGCCATGGTCCTTGCTTTCACTTCACAAGCACATGCGCTAAATGCACCCGCAGCACTTGTTCCTGCCGGTTTGTTGCCGGGGGATACGTTTTATATTATTTTCGTGACCAGCACGACCATTCCTGGGAACCAGTCCGTCGCCAACTACAACACGCATGTCAATACGGCTGCCGCACTGGCGGCATCGACAGGTGCAGTCACGGGCTGGAGAGCGTGGCTCGCGCATGACGATGGCACGGTCCAAACTTCCACTTTATTTGCGGCGGATACCACTCGTCCTGTGTACAACACCAAGGGGCTCAAGCTTGCAAACGATCGCGCAGATTTATTAGACGGTACTTTGATAAATGCAGTTGAATTTGACGAGTCGGGCGTGTCGCGGGGTGCCGCTTTTGTTTATACCGGCGCAGACTCTCTCGGAAACTCCATGAGCGTCGGTGATGACACGCTTGGCGGAAACGACGCCGCAACTGACGGGTGCGGGTACACGCGAGCAAATATTGCATCTATGGGCCTTGGTGGTCTGGCAGGCGGCAATGGTTGCCCAACTCCTTACAGCCTCTATGCCGTGTCGCCCCTCTTAACAGTACCAGCGGCTGCCCCAGCAGCTTCGGCACATGCTATTCCAACCCTTTCGTCCTGGGGATTGCTGGCTTTGTCGGGTATTTTGGGGCTCTTTGCCTTGGCCGTTCTACGTAAAAAAGTTTTTTGACCGGTCGCGATAGGCTGCGGCTCACGTGAACATCGTTCCTGTGATGGGACCCGGTGCCAGCAACTGTCGCAGTGCGGCCCGGTCCCGCTGCCGGACAAAAGAGGTGAAGCGTTGAAGAGATGGCGTTGTAAGGGGGGGCAGCATCTAACCCAGCGGCTGACGCGAGCGCAGCGTCTGGCTCAACCCCCGGTCGTCGTTTTTAACGCCCCACCATCCGCTGTGTATAAGTACGATCCAGGGCCAGCCAAATCGCAATCGGCACCACCGTGGGCAGCACCAAGGTGCCCAGTTGGTACCCCAAGCCAATGAGTTCAAGCTGCCATTGCTCAATGTGCAGCA
>JBBKVN010000554.1:0-4506 GCA_037968455.1 Rhodoferax sp. | reverse complement strand
ATTCCCACAAAGCGGCGCAGACTGGCGCTGTCATACAGAGCCTCCTCGCATGACAGGTCTGCCAGATTGAACCAATGCTGGATGAAGTGGATGCGCAGCATGCGCTCCAAACCAATGGGTGGGCGGCCATTGCCAGCTTTGGGGTAGCAAGGCTCAATGACTTCGCACAATGCGGACCACGGCACTATGGACTCCATCGTTTTCAAAAACTCATCGCGCCGGGTGGGCTTGCGGTAGTTCTCAAAGGTTCGGTCTGCAGCCATTGCGAGGGTGTGCTGTTTCATGGCCATCATTTTGAAGTGATGAACGTAACCACGCAAGTCACGAGCGAGTTTGGGACTTAATCGTCATTGCCTTAAAGAAGACCGGCGCCTCAAGAGACTGTATGCCGAGGCCAACTCAAGACCGACATCGCGGCCGAGGCACTCGCAAAACAGTGGTGAGGCCATTTCACAGGCGTGACATGGCCAAAAATGCGGTTCAACACAAGGGTGTTGTCATCCGGCTTGCCTGTGAAGTCTTTCGGGTCGGCGAATCCTGCTACCGACATGAATCCAGGCAAAACGCTGAGAATGAGGCGATCGCCAACTGGTTGCTTCGCTTGACCGACAACCACCGCAACTGGGGCTTTGGCTTGTGCTTCCTGTACTTGCGCATTCTGAAGACCAACCATCTCTGCAAGCTGGTGAGAGCTTGGGTGGTTGAGTACAAAGACGAAATTGAGCTGTTCTATCTGCCCAGCTACAGCCCTCACCTGAACCTAGAGGAGCGGCTCAATGCGATCTCAAACAGGAGATGGGCAAGCGCATACCGGTCAGAACCAACGCCAAGTTACGCGAGGCCGCGAACGATCCTATGGCGATGCTGGAGCAAAACCCTGAGCGCGTTATGGACTACTTCCAGGATCGTAGTGTTCGCTACGCGGCTTAATACTTCACAGGGCCGGATCAATAGTTATGTGCTTGCAGCTATCGGGCAAGCTTTGCGATGCGGTTACCTGCCTCTTTGGCAAATTCAAAGCCAGGTTCAATCTTCAAGGCGTTGCGATAGGCCTCAAGGGCTTCCTCAGCTTTGCCGCTTTCCTCCATCAGCAACCCACGGCGATACTGAAGCTGAGCAGAAGGGGCAAACTTGGCGATGCCTTTATCAAGCAGCTTGACAGCCTCGGGAAGTTTGCCTGTTGTTTGTAAAACCCATGCCTGAGTATCCAGATAAGTCAGCACCATTGGTGCCAACTCCACGGCCTTCTTTGACCAGCCTATCGCCTCAGTGAGTCGCACCTTGCTCTCCACTGCGAGTACTGCCATGTTATTGAGCACCAAGGGTGACTTGGGTTGCAGGTCAAGGGCCTGCTGGTAAGCACGAAATGCTTCCTGGATTTTGCCTGCCTGATGCAGGGCCATGGCAAATTTTGTCTTTACGTTGGGATCCTTGGGCGCCGCTTTGATTGCGCCCTGGTAGGCGATCATGGCTTCGTCCCGTTGGTTGTCAAGCAATAAGGTATCTGCCCGCTCCACCATGATGCCCAGCATGCCTGGCTGCAATTCCAGAGATTTGGAAAAATTGCGCTCAGCAAGTTTATAAAGCCGCTCGCTGGTCTGAATACGCGCCAATGCGATGAATGGCATTGGATTTTTTGGTGCCAATTCAGCTGATCGCTCAAACGCTTGAATGGCGCCACGCCTATCACCTTGGGTCAGTAACGCAGCTCCCAATCCAGCTTGTGCACCAGCAGACGTAGTATCCAGAGCAATCGCCTGTCGATAGAAACTGATGGCTTCAACAGGCTTTTGGCGGGTGTTCAGGTAAAGATCACCCAGATCAATAAGCAGTCGCGCGTAATCAGGTTTTTCAGCGATGGCACGACGCATGTAATCCTCTGCTGCATCGTAGTCACCTTTTGAGAAGTACCAGCGCGCCCACGCAGACAGCGCGTCGGGGCTCTTTGGGTCCAAAGTCAGCGCTTTCTTCAAGGATGCTTCAAGGTCATCTGGCTTATTTGCTAACCGGGCCACTTCCGCAAACGCCAATTGCACGTCAATGGATTTTGGATCCAATTTTTCAGCCTGATTGAGCAAGGTTCTAGCCGTCACAAGGTCCCTTTTGTTGATGGAATCAAATGCGTCGCGCATTTTTTTATCAAAGGGGGTGACTTTGTCAGCATCCATATGGGCAGAAGGAGAGGACAAGGGAACGACTCCTGCATAAGTTGTGACGGCGCCACAACTCACATTAATTAGCGCAAAAAAAATTAACTGTTTGAACATTTTTTTATGCATCCTTCACGAGAATTTTTTGCTATCAGCGAATCACAGTAAGGACAAAAACCCGTTACGTTGCCGTAACGGGTTTTAAAAGCCACGAGCCTAAGAGGCTCTGCGAAAATTAGCTCTCGCGACGCCGACGCATGCCGACCAATCCCAAGAAGCCCAAGGCCACAAGCGCAATAGAGCCAGGCTCAGGTACTGTGCCGCCGCCTGGGGGGTTCGGGTCAAGCACACCACCGCCAGAAGAACCGAAGCCAAAGAAGAAGGAAACAGGCGTGCCGAGTGTAGGGCCATCAGTTCCACTGGATTGACCCAGCGAGTAAATGCCAGCGCCTACGGCTGCCAGACTAGCCAATGCATCCGTCTCATTTCCAGCCGCACCATAGTAGGTGATGAACTTCAGTTCAGCGTCAACCGCCACCGCGCCAAATTGAAAATCAAACAAGGCGCCATGGTCGTTTGGTCCGCAGTCATTAAAATTGACATCGGCAGGGCAAGAGATAGTGACGGAGCCACCCGATAAAGGATCGGAACTAGCAAATCCGTTGTCACCGGTTCTCAATAAATTGCTGCCGTTGGCAATACCCAATGCCGCAGGAACTCCCGCAATCGTCACATATTCACTGAAAGCCGTTGGCTCAATGTCCCAATCCATAACACGACGATAGACCAAATCACCCGAAGCCAGCGCAACACCAGAGATATTTTTTATGGTGACATCGACAGCGTATACACCAGCAACCGCGCTCGGCTTGTAGGCGTGTGTGACTTCCAGTGACGAACCAATACGAGTCACGGAAGTGGCTGTGCTGGCGGTCGAAGTGAATGACACAAGAGACAATCCAGCGGTACCAGAAGAGAGATTTTGAAAGCCAGTGACACCGGTACTGACGATGGCAGCGCCCCATCCTTCACAAAGGCAACCGGGTTCAGTGGATGCGTAACTGCCTGCTGTCGTGTTGTATCGCAATCCTACGGCGCTAGTGCCTTGAACCGATACGCCGGGATACACGCCTGTGCCCCCGGTCACATTCAAAGCCCCTAGTTCATTCACACCCAAAGTAATGTTGCCGCTGGTGATGTAGGCGCCTGCCGCTTGTGCACTACCAGCAGCCATTACTGCCCCTGCGGCAACGAGCACGAGTGCAATGTGCTTTAGTTTATTTGTCATGAAAATCCCCTTATGAATGACGGGTGAAAATGCAATCTAAGTACTAGACGGAAATATTTTCCAACGAGTGACATTAAAGAGCAATACTCATGCCTGGCCAACATGTTTCTGAAAACTTGTTTAATTTCAAATGGTTACATAGTTGGCAGCAAGAGTGCCAGGCTTCACCTGTTAAAAAAATCGACAATCCAATGCCACTTTTCCCATGATTTCATGTCGAGGCAACTCTGCATATTTCCCCCCATCTGTGTGCTCGGCGTAAGCCACGGTTGCAACAATTCTCTCCTTGAAGCAAGCCACCCTGAACCTCAGTCTCCGCATCAGGAAAACACGCAAACAGGTGTTCTTGGAGCAGATGGACCAAGTGGTCCCTTGGGCTGCACTGGGGGAGCTGATTGCCCCGTACTACCCCGAAGGTCGAAAAGGCTGGCCGCCATTCTCTTTGTTGACGATGCTACGCATCCACTTTATGCAACAGTGGTTCACCCTCAAAGTCCCACGGTCTACGCGGGATATTTTGAGCGTGATCGTATCGTTGATACTGGCTACGCAGCGCAAGCATTCAACCGTAACAGTAACCGTCCCCGCGCCATGCGTCGTGTAAAACGACACACCTTAATTCAGCACGCTCAACTTTTAAACGCGTTGTGTCGCGCGTTTTCCTACTGCCAAGCTGTGCCAATACACCCAGCGCAGCGTTCAGCGCAAAAGACAAGGGATTTGATGCCTTGCTGGCGCGCTTGCCAACGGTCGTGCCAAATGACAGGGCCAAATGACAGGGCCAAAAAAAAACCCACGCGTAAAACGCGTGGGTTTTTTAAATGGGATGCACCCAAAAACAATGGTGCCGCTTAACGGAATCGAACTGTTGACCTTCTCCTTACGAAGGAGCTGCTCTACCAACTGAGCTAAAGCGGCACTAAGCTTTCAATTATAACGACGTCAAACGGCCTCGCTGTGATAGGCGGTGGCGCGTTCCACTTCGTTTTTGGAGCCCAAAATCACACTCACGCGCTCATGCAATTTGGTGGGTTGCAGGTCCAGAATTCGGGTTTTTCCGTTGGTGGC
>JBBKVN010000553.1:0-6729 GCA_037968455.1 Rhodoferax sp. | reverse complement strand
AGCAAGCTGCTGAGGTCATGGAGAATCGCGGAGAAAGCATGGCGAATGTGACGTATTCCGCACCCAATGAAACTGGCGAAGTGGAAACCAGGCTTGCGAATGCTGCGCTAGGCAATTCGTTTGGAGTAGTAGCAGGTGAGGTTCCGCGCGTTGGTCGCAACGAGCTGTGTCCGTGTGGTAGTGGCAATAAGTACAAGCATTGCCATGGCAAGTTGGCTTAAAGCAAATTTTTTTTGAACATTCGGGCCACTGGCCCGTTTGCCATTTTTGGGACTGATTTTTTGGAACAATGACTCAACCAATGAAAGAAATGCCATGCCCGTGAATCTAAGTAATCCAAACCCCGCCGAACTCTTTCCTATTGCCGGTTTACGCATTGGTGTCGCCGAAGCGGGCGTTCGCAAGGCGAATCGTAAGGACCTGACGGTGGTATTGATCGACAAAGGGGCATCAGTTTCTGGGGTGTTTACCCAGAATCGCTTTTGTGCTGCGCCAGTGCAGATTTGCCGGGATCACCTAACGCGCGACGTCGGTGTTCGTGCCATGTTGATCAATACGGGCAATGCCAATGCAGGTACCGGTGAGGATGGCCGATTGCGCGCTTTGAGTACATGCCGGGCATTGGCAGCGCAACTCGGCATCACGCCCGAAGAAATCCTGCCATTCTCCACCGGTGTCATCATGGAATCATTGCCCAATGACCGCATTGAAGCAGGGCTGACGGCAGCCTTGGCTGATGCCCAAGAGGGCAATTGGATACGTGCAGCTGAAGGCATCATGACCACCGACACTGTGGCAAAGGCATATGGCACGCGTGTCACTATCGACGGAGTTGAGATCAGTATCACCGGGATTAGCAAGGGTGCAGGAATGATTCGCCCGAACATGGCGACGATGCTCGGTTTCCTGGCGACTGACGCCAGCATCAGCCCCACACTGATGAAGCAACTTGCGACCGAGTTGGCGGACGGATCGTTCAACCGGGTGACCGTTGATGGAGATACGTCGACGAATGACTCCTTTGTGCTTATCGCCACGAATAAAGCAGCCAACCCACCCATCGAGTCACTGAGTAGTTCGGCTGGCCAGAAATTGAAGTCAGCCATGTTGGATGTAGCCAAAAAATTGGCACAAGCGATTGTCAGGGATGGAGAAGGCGCTACTAAATTTATAGCAATCAATGTGACTGGCGGCAAGTCAACTCAGGAATGCCGCCAGGTGGCTTACGCCATAGCGCATTCGCCCTTGGTCAAAACGGCTTTCTTCGCAAGCGACCCCAATCTAGGTCGTATCCTTGCAGCGGTGGGTTACGCTGGGATTGAGGATTTAGATCAATCCACCATTGACCTTCGTTTGGACGAAGTGCTTGTCGCGGTGAAGGGGGGGAGAAATCCTGACTACCGTGAAGAAGAGGGGCAGCGCGTCATGAAGCAAAGTGAAATCACGGTCAAGGTCGAGTTAGGTCGGGGCGACGCCGAAGACACCGTTTGGACCTGCGATTTGAGTCATGACTATGTCACCATCAACGCGGATTACCGTTCATGAGCGAGAAATTTGAACATTTGATGACCCGCGCTGAGCAACTCATCAGCCGGATTGAAGCTGTGCTTCCGCAGGCGCTGATCGAACCGGATTGGGCGGCGTCCGTCGCTTTTCGATATAGAAAACGAAACACTGGCCGAGGCGCCCTTGAACCTATACGTCATGTGGGCGTTATGCATCTTTCTGATTTGCAGGAGATTGAGCCGCAAAAGGAAAAAATCAATCGCAACACCGCGCAATTTGTTGAAGGGCGACTGGCGAATAACGTGCTGCTCACGGGCGCGCGCGGTACTGGCAAGTCCTCACTGATTCGGGCTTGTCTTCATGAGTACTCAGGCCGTGGTTTGCGTTTGATTGAAGTTGATAAAACCGATTTAGTAGATCTTCCCGATATTGTCGACCTCGTTTCGGATCGGCCTGAGCGGTTTATTGTCTTTTGTGACGATTTGAGCTTTGAAGATGGCGAACCAGGCTACAAAGCGCTCAAGTCTATTTTGGATGGCTCGGTATCAGAAACGACGCCTAACGTACTGGTGTACGCCACAAGTAATCGCAGGCATTTGCTGCCTGAGTACATGAAGGAAAACCTCAGCTACACCCACACGCCAGATGGCGAGGTTCACCCTGGTGAGGTGATTGAGGAAAAGATTTCCCTGTCGGAGCGATTCGGACTCTGGGTGAGCTTCTATCCGTTTACGCAGAATGAGTATTTGGCCGTAGTCGCACAGTGGTTGACATCATTTGGTGCGAGCTCCGAATCCGTTGAGTTGGCCAAGCCCGATGCATTGGTTTGGGCCCTTGAGCGCGGGTCTCGCAGTGGTCGCGTGGCCTATCAGTTTGCGCGCGACTTCGCTGGACAACAGCGATTTAATCCATGAAGACCAAGCCCCTGATCGCGGACGCTCAGGTGCCCAGGGAGGGAGGCCTGAATCGTCCCCTGACAGAAGTTGCTGTTGGAGTCTTGATTAGATCCAGCGGCGATTTTTTGTTGACCTCAAGACCACGCGGTAAAGCTTATGAAGGCTATTGGGAGTTTCCAGGCGGAAAACTTGAGTCAGGCGAGACTGTTGCGCAGGCTCTGGCGCGTGAGTTACATGAGGAGTTGGGGATTGTGATTGGGCCGGCTAGTGTGTGGAAGAAAGAAACCGTTGACTACCCTCACGCCTTGGTTCAGCTGCATTTTTGCAAGATTTTCCATTGGGAGGGAGATCTGCAAATGAGAGAGGGTCAGCAATATGCTTGGCAACAATTGCCCGTCCATGTGTCGCCTGTTTTGCCGGGCACCATGCCTGTACTTGCTTGGCTGGCTCAAGAGAGAGCTTATGTTGGCGTGAGCTGCCTAGTTCCGCCGGTTTTTGAATCCTGATAGTCAAAGCCAGATGAATTGGCTCAGTTGAGGCCTGCCTCGTCAACGTCGCCTTCCTCTGTTGTGTCGGCGCTATTGACACGAAATTCTTCGTTTGCCCAAGCGCCAAGATCCATGTTCTTGCACCGCGGGCTACAAAAGGGGCGAGATGCATTGGATGGCGAGAATACACTGTCGCCACGGCATGTTGGGCAGCACACGATTCGAGTTGCTGCGCTTGGACGTTCGACTTCAGAAATCATGAGCACAACGCGACTTCAAAGCTCGCATTCTCTTGACAGGGGTGTAGTCGCTGGTCTTCTCCTTGGCGCATCATCCGGACTGAAACCATCAGGCGATTACCGCTGATTTCTGGAATGAGGCCCAACGTCGGATCCAGCGCAAGACGCAGGAGTTGAAATGTTCTGCCTTGCGGTAGGTTTTGCTGAAATTGACCATTACTGGCGACTACTTTCTGAGGCACACCGGAATCACGCAACAATTTGAGAAGTAGTTGAATTGAGTCTGCCAATGGTGTGAGTGTCTTGCTCCACATCACAATATCTTTTCTTCGATCGTCACTGGCTTGGTGCTGCCACGCGTAATACGCCGGGAGATCGAACTCGCAAGTCCCGCCAGGAATACCAATTCGACTTCTAATGCTCATTAGCCAGTCATTTTCGGTCAATGCTTGACCAGCTTTGCCAGGCAGGCTGCTCAAGGACTGGAAGCACTGATCAAGTTGAAGGATGACTTCGTCAAGCACACTTTCGGCAATTGCCGGATTGCCTCGATAGGCGTCCATCACGTGTTTTTGCTTGTCTAAGTCTTTGAGGACATCAGATTTAAGATCGGCTCGGGCCCCAACATCCATGATTTCGAATAGAGTCGTTATCGCGAAATGGTGATCGAGAGCCTGGTCCCTGGGAGCCAAAGTTGCCAAACGAATGAATAATTGTTCCAACCTCAAATAGGTTCGGATGCGTTCGTTAAATGGGTATTCGTAGAGGATCACGCTAATTCTATTGTTTGTACCAAGTCAAATACATGATAGCCCGAAGCGGCTCGCCATGTATTGAACTTCAGCGGCTAGCTGACTGAGCGAAAACTTGATGTTGCTGATCACGCTGTCGGCAGCGCGCAGGCGGAGTTCTCGAGGGGCCTGTGATGCCATGATTTTTTCCACCTCTAAACGGGACATGCCGCTTCGTGCCATGACCCGTTCAATTTGAAGTTCTGACGTCGAATCAATAACCAGAACATGATCAACTCGTGCTCTCCACACTGTTGACTCGACCAGCAATGGAACGTCGAAGACGACAACCTTGCAGTCGTCCTGAATTGCAGAACTTGTTTGCAACTGAATTTCTGCACCAACCAAGGGATGAATGATGGCCTCAAGTCTTGAGCGAGCTGTTGCATCGGCGTAAATCAATTGGCGCATTTTTTCTCTGTCCAATGCACCATCGTCATTTACGAAGAGGGATCCAAAGGTTTTGACAATCAGCGGCAGGGCGCAACCACCGGCTGCCGTAAGCCTCCTGGAAATGTCATCAGCGTCAATGACTCTTGCGCCGCAAGCAGAGAGATGTTTCGCCACTGTGCTTTTACCACAGCCAATTCCTCCGGTCAGTCCCACTCGAAAAATAGCAGACACCCGCTAGAGCCCCAGGAAATTCATGATGGCCTCGGGACCGAATACCATGGAGGTCAACCCTGCTCCGGCAAGAAATGGACCAAATGGAACATAGCCCCCCTCCCGCAAGCCGCTGGAGAACTTCATGGCGATTCCGACAATTGCCCCGATGATGGATGCCATTAGGATCACAGGAATCAAAGCTTGCCATCCAAACCATGCGCCCAGAGCTGCAAATAGTTTGAAATCGCCATATCCCATCCCTTCCTTTCCCGTGACGAGCTTGAATGCCCAGTAAACGAGCCAAAGTGAAAGGTAACCTGCGATGCAGCCCCATAATGCAGATGAAAGAGTCACAGAGGTCCATTGAGCCGCTGAAGCGACCAACCCCGCCCACATCAACGGCAAGGTGATGTCGTCAGGTAGCAAGGTTGTATCCCAATCGATCATCGTCAATGCAACCAAGCAGGCACTAAATCCGGCCCAAGCAAGCGCTGTCGCACTTGCACCCCACTGCCAGCCGCAAAAAGCAAATAGTGCGCCCGTCACGAGTTCAACAGATGGGTAGCGAAAGCTAATTGGAGTCTTGCACTTTGCACACTTTGCGCGTAAAAAAACGTAGCTTAGGACTGGAATATTCTCAAACCAGCGAATCTGGTGGTTGCAACTCGGACAACGCGACCGCGGAGTCATTAAGTTAAAACGCCCGCTTTCTGGGAGCTGAGTTCCAGCAAACTCGGCCACCTCGGACTTCCATTGTGCTTCCAGCATGAGAGGAAGCCGGTAGATCACGACGTTAAGAAAACTACCGACCAGTAACCCTAAGGTCGCAAAAACAATCGTATCCATTCCCTGCAAATCGATCATCAAACAACTTGTCCCAATTTGAAAATTGGCAAATACATTGCAACAACAATGCCACCGATCACAGTGCCCAAGATCACAATGATGATGGGTTCCATGAGGCTAGAGATGCCGGCGACCATGTCATCGACCTCCCCTTCGTAGAAGTCTGCTGCTTTACTCAGCATGTGGTCGATGGACCCGGATTCTTCGCCAATGGCGCACATCTGTAGAACCATTGACGGGAAAAGGTTGGCATTGGTCATGGCCACAGTCAACGCCGTTCCAGTCGATACCTCTTGCTGAATTTTGACGGTAGCTGCTTGATAAACGTAATTTCCAGAGGCTCCACCCACTGAGTCGAGGGCCTCGACCAGCGGCACACCCGCAGCAAACATGGTTGCAAGAGTTCTAGTCCATCGAGCAATACATGATTTATCGACCAAGACGCCAAAAATCGGCATCTGTAGCATCAGTCGGTCCATCACATGCTGCATCTTTTCGTTACGCCGCCAAGCTTGCATAAAGAAGTAGAACCCACCCCCTATTCCGCCAAAAATTAGCCACCAATAATCCACAAATATTTCGCTTATGGCGATGACCGCAAGAGTTGGCGCAGGAAGGTCAGCTCCGAAATTTGAGAATACCTCTTTAAATGCGGGTACGACAAAGATCATGATCACTGCGGTGACAACGAAAGCCACGACCAAAACCGAAATTGGGTACATCAACGCAGATTTGATCTTGGACTTGATCGCCTCTGTTTTTTCCATATAAACCGCAAGGCGGTCCAACAGTTGATCCAAAATACCAGCCGCTTCACCGGCCTCGACTAGGTTGCAATACAGGTTGTCAAAGTAAAGGGGGTATTTTCGAAAAGCCGCACTCAGAGAGGTTCCCGTTTCGACGTCTGAGCGAATGTCATTGAGCAGTCGAGTTACGCTGGGGTTCGGGTTGCCCCGACCGACGATATCAAAAGCCTGTAGCAACGGGACCCCAGCCTTCATCATGGTGGCGAGTTGACGAGTAAATATCGCCATGTCTTTCGGCTTGATGGAGCGCCCAGCGCTCATCCGCCGTTTTTTGATCTTTGAAAGCAGAATCCCCTGCCGACGTAAGGCAGCTTTGACCTGATTTTCGCCAGAGGCACGAGTTTCCCCGCGAACCTGTTTACCGTTTCGGTCTTTGCCTTCCCATTCAAAGACAAATTCTTTGGCTGCTTTTGACTTTGCGATTGCCATACGGTCCCTTGGATTTATCAATTATTCGTTGGTCACGGCAAGGACTTCTTCCAGCGAAGTCAAACCGAGTTTGGCCTTGTGCAGGCCCGCCTGACGAAGGGAACGAACGCCTTCTTTGGCGG
>JBBKVN010000552.1:0-3397 GCA_037968455.1 Rhodoferax sp. | reverse complement strand
AGGGACAGCAACGCCAGCCGACCGGCGACAGAGTGGGTTCGAGAAGTTGATGCGGTCATCAGGGCGTCCAATTCGTAATTATGTGAAAACGGGGCTGCCGTCTTGGTGCATGGCCCCTGCCGGGTGGTCGCGTTGATCCACCGGCTACAACGACGCACCAGTCTAGCCGGAACTGTCTGGGTCAGTACGCCAAAAAGACCGGCTATTTCCGGTGTGGGCGCCAGCCCAAGCCTTGTGTGGTGCCCCCTTTGACCGCCCCCAGCCGGGGCCTGTACTCACAGCCGACCCAGCCGGTGTAGCCCAATTCGTCCAGCAGTGCGAAGAGATAGGGGTAGTTCACCTCCCCCTGGTCGGGTTCGTGCCGGTCAGGCACCCCGGCGACCTGGATATGTGCCACCCGCCCGGTGGGCAGGTACTGGCGGAGTTTGCGGCTCAGGTCGCCTTCCACAATCTGGCAGTGGTACAGGTCCATTTGCACCTTGAGGTTGGGCGCGCCCACTTCTTGCACGATCTCATGGGCATGGTCCTGCCGGTTCAGGAAGTAGCGCGGCATGTCTCGCGGGTTGATGGGCTCAATCAAAACCTCCACGCCTTGCTGTGCCGCAAGGTGAGCGGCCCAGCGCAAGTTGTTCACGTAGGTGGCCCGCAGCTGCCCCGGATCGGCGTCGGCGGGCACCAGCCCTGCCATCACATGAATGCGCGGGCAGGCCAGCGCCTTCGCATAGTCCAGCGCCAACTGAACGCCGAACTGGAAGTCAGCCTCGCGCCCGGGCAGGCAAGCCAGGCCGCGCTCGCTCGCGTCCCAGGCCTGGGCACACGATTCTCGGTCGGAGCCACCGGGCGGGGCATTGAACAAGACTTGCTGTAGCGAGTTTGCCTTCAGCGCCGCCGCGAGTTCGCTGGGCGAAAACGCGTAGGGAAACAGGTACTCAACGGCTTCAAAGCCATCATTTTTTGCGGCTTCAAACCGCGCCATGAAGGGCAGTTCCGGGTACAGCATGGACAGGTTGGCAGCAAAACGGGGCATGGGCGACTCAGCGGGTTTGAAGGGGAAATGAGTGTCGCATAGCCCTTGAGTGGGGGACTCAGGCCAGGCCCATCAGTCGCAAGCCCAGTCCCGCCAGCGCGCACGTTGCGATCACGGGAATCACCCCCCACTTGAAGCGCAGCAATGCCAGCGCGGCCAAAGCCACCAATGTCAGGGCGGCGAAGTCAATTGACATGCCAAATAGGCCGCTAGCGCCCGGCTGGTGTGCGATATGCACTATAAAAAACAGAGCAAGACTGGCGATCACCCCGACCACGGCGGCGGTGATGGCCGTGAGTGGCGCGGTGAACTGGAGCTTGCCGTGAGTTGACTCCACCAGCGGCCCACCGGCCAGAATGAACAAAAAAGACGGCAAAAACGTGAACCAGGTCACTACGAGCGCTGCCAGCACGGCGCCTAGAAACAAGGTGTCTGGCCCCAGCACCTGCTTGACCCAACCGCCCAAAAACCCCACGTAGGCCACCACCATGATCAGTGGGCCCGGCGTGGTCTCCCCCAGCGCCAATCCATCCATCATCTGCGGCCCGGTCAGCCAGCCAAAGTGCTCGACGCCGCCTTGGTACACATAGGGCAACACCGCGTAGGCCCCGCCAAAAGTCAGCAGCGCCGCCTTGGTGAAGAACAGGCCCATTTGCGCCAGCGTGCTCTGCGCGCCCTGCCAGCCCACCAGTGCGGCCATCGGCAGCAGCCACAGCAAGGCCCCCACCCCCACCACGGCGGCCAAGCGGCTCTTGCGAAATTGGGCGTGCGGTGGCGTGGGCGTCTCGTCGTCGATCAGCGAAGCGCGGTGGTCGGCCGGGTTGGCCCCCTTCGAGCCCTGGCCGCCGCCCGTGGCAAACTGCGCTGGCGCCCAGCGCTGGCCCAACCAGCCGGTGAGCGCGGCGCCCAGCACCACCCAGGGAAAGGGAATGTTCAGTAATGCCACTGCTATGAAACTCATAGTGGCTACCGCCCATAAAACGGGCGCTGTGGCCGGTTTCTTCAATGTTTTTGAGCCAATACGGTGCACCGCTTGCAACACAATGGCCGCCACCGCCGGCTTGATGCCGTACAGCAAACCCGCCACCCATGGCACATTGCCAAACACCACGTAAATCCAGCTCAGCCCCATCAGGATGAACAGGGACGGCAGCACAAACAGCGCGCCCGCCACCACGCCGCCCCAGGTGCGGTGCATCAACCAGCCAATGTAGGTGGCCAGTTGCTGCGCCTCAGGCCCAGGCAGCACCATGCAGTAGTTCAGGGCATGCAGAAAGCGGCGCTCGGAAATCCAGCGCTTTTCCTCCACCAACTCGCGGTGCATGATGGCAATTTGCCCGGCGGGGCCGCCAAAGCTGATGAAGCCCAGCTTCAGCCAGAACTTGAGCGCCTCCCAAAACGGCACGTCCGTCAGGGTCTCGGGCGTGGTTGTCGAGGGTGCCGGGGACAGCCCGTTGTTGAGGTTCGCGCTCATTGCGCCTTCCCCTTGGGTTTGTCGTCTTGCCCGGCAACGGCCTGGGCGCACCAGCCCTCCACGCCGCCCTGCAGAAAAACGGCATTGATGCCCCGGCTGCGCAAAACCGCCATGACGGTTTGGCTCACCTCGTGGCCATGCACGCAGGCCACCACCACCTGGGTGGCGGGTGGCAGGGTGGTCGCCCACGCCTCGACCTCAAAGGGATCTCGACGCAGGGCGCCGGGCAGCGAGTGCGCAGAGGCCAGGTAAGACTCCGTTTTGCGCACATCAATGAGCAAGGGCGGGTCGTTTGATGACAGTTGTGCAGACAACTCGGCAGGCGAGCAGGAAAAAACAGGCGGTTTTGTGGTGTCCATGATGAGTCCATTGAAAGTTGCAGCTGTTGGACGGGACACCGTCTTGGGTTTCTTGCAAAACCGACGCCGGGGCGCTGACACCCCGACCGGTGCAATATAGCAAACTTCTGTGACAACGCCAGCGGGGCGGGACCGCCCTCACCCGGCTTGGTGGCGGGTGATGAGTGCGCGGGCTTGGTCGGCTGGCAAGGGTTGGCTGAGCCAATGACCTTGAATGTGCCCGCATCCTCGGCTGCGAAGGAAGTCACATTGCTCCTGCGTTTCTACGCCTTCGGCAATGGTTTGAATGCCCAAGCTTTGTGCCAGCGTGATGACCGCCACGACAATCGCCCGGTCGTCCGCGTCCAGTGCAATGTCGCGCACAAAGGACTGGTCAATTTTCAGGCGCGCGACCTTGAAGCGCTTCAGATAGGCCAGTGACGAGTACCCCGTGCCGAAGTCGTCAATGGCCAGGGACACCCCGCGCGCATGCAAGTCGTCCATCACGCCAATGGCGGTCAGCGCGTTTTCCATGGCCACGCCCTCGGTCAGCTCCAG
>JBBKVN010000551.1:0-6454 GCA_037968455.1 Rhodoferax sp. | reverse complement strand
AGTACATACACCCGCTCTGTCACGCTTGGGCGGCCCTTCTCGTCCAAGAAGCTGACAAGTGCCTCACCCACCGCCAGTTCAGTAATGGCCGTTTCAATGTCCAGCGCCGGGTTTTGGCGCATCGTTTGGGCTGCGGCCTTGACTGCTTTCTGGTCTCGAGGCGTGAAGGCGCGCAAGGCATGTTGAACACGATTGCCGAGTTGGGCCAACACCGTATCTGGAATATCAAGAGGATTTTGCGTCACAAAATAGACACCCACACCCTTGGAGCGCACCAAACGCACCACCAACTCGATGCGCTCAATCAGCACCTTCGGCGCGTCCGCGAACAGCAGGTGGGCTTCATCAAAGAAGAAAACCATCTTCGGCTTATCTTGGTCGCCAACCTCTGGCAGAGTCTCGAATAGTTCACTGAGTAGCCAAAGGAGAAACGTGCCATAAAGCCGAGGAGAGCTCATCAGCTTGTCCGCGGCCAGCACGTTGACCACGCCACGACCTTGTGCGTCGGTTTGCATGAAGTCGGCGATATTGAGCATCGGTTCGCCAAAAAATTTGGCGCCTCCTTGACCTTCAATTTGCATCAGTCCGCGCTGGATGGCCCCGACACTGGCGGCGCTGATGTTGCCGTACTCCGTGGTGAACTGGGAGGCGTTGTCGCCAACCCATTGGCACATTGCCCGCAAATCTTTCATGTCAAGCAACAGCAGTCCGTCATCGTCTGCGATCTTAAACACCAGTTGCAAGACACCCGCCTGTGTTTCGTTCAGGTTGAGCATACGAGCCAGCAACAAGGGCCCCAAATCACTCACCGTGGCCCGAACAGGATGCCCTTGCTCACCAAACACATCCCACAATGTGGTTGGTGTTGCTCTGAATTCAGGAGCAGCTATGGCACGTTCCTCAAGGACTTTGGCCAGTTTTTTGCCTAAGGTCCCAGCCTGAGAAACACCGGTGAGATCTCCTTTGACGTCGGCCATGAACACCGGCACCCCAATATTGGAGAAGCCTTCCGCGAGGGTTTGAAGGGTAATGGTTTTACCCGTGCCAGTGGCGCCGGTGATGAGTCCATGGCGGTTAGCCTTGTCGGGACGCAGGAAGCATTGGGTTTCGCCGCGTTGTGCAATCAGAATGGGATCAGACATGGAACTCTCAAAAAGTACAATCGAGCCAATAGCGTAACGATTTTTTGAAGGATTCCCCGTGGCAGGACATAGTAAATGGGCCAATATTCAGCACCGAAAGGGGCGTCAGGACGAAAAACGCGGCAAGGTATGGACTCGGATCATTCGTGAGATCACAGTTGCTGCTCGGGCCGGTGGCGGTGATTTGGCTACCAATCCGCGTTTGAGGTTGGCTGTTGACCGCGCCAAAGCTGCCAATATGCCCGCCGACCGTGTGAAGTACAACATTGATAAGGCAACTGGCAACCAAGAGGGGGTCAACTACGAGGAAATCCGCTATGAGGGCTATGGCATAGGCGGTGCAGCCATTGTCGTGGACACCATGACAGACAACAAAGTCCGCACGGTGGCCGAGGTCCGTCATGCATTTTCCAAGCATGGAGGCAATATGGGGACCGAGGGGTCAGTCGTGTTTCAATTCAAGCATTGCGGCCAATTGATTTTTGCGCCCGGTACCAATGAGGAAAAGATCATGGAAGTGGCACTGGAAGCCGGTGCCGAGGACGTGATTACCGGCGAGGACGGGTCGATTGAGGTTTTGACGGCCTACCCTGATTTCGAGGTGGTTAGAGATGCGCTGGAGGCGGCTGGATTGACTCCCGAAGTGGCGGAGGTGACCATGCGGGCGGAAAACCCAATTGAGCTCACTGGCGAAGACGCCGCACGCATGCAAAAGTTGCTCGATGTTCTCGAAGAACTAGACGACACACAGAATATTTTTCACAACGCAGAGATTGACAGCAGCGCACTATGAACATTCTTGTGATTGGCGGCGGTGGCCGCGAACATGCTTTGGCCTGGAAGTTGGCGCAATCTGCCAAGATTCAGAATATTTATGTCGCACCGGGCAATGGTGGAACCGCGTTGGACGATCGTTTCACGAATCTTCCGATGACAGACGTGAAAGAGTTACGGGTTTGGGCCGAAGCGAACAAAATTTTGCTGACCGTGGTCGGGCCTGAGGCCCCATTGGCAGCCGGCGTTGTG
Organism: Rhodoferax sp.; assembly: GCA_037968455.1. Lineage (GTDB taxonomy): Bacteria > Pseudomonadota > Gammaproteobacteria > Burkholderiales > Burkholderiaceae_C > Rhodoferax. The sequence goes on along the minus strand of JBBKVN010000551.1, from coordinate 4,286 downwards.
GACGAGTTCCGGAAAAATGGAATGCGCATCTTCGGCCCCACCCAAGCGGCGGCGCAACTCGAAAGCTCAAAAGCGTTTTCCAAGTCGTTCATGAAGCGGCACGGGATCCCCACTGCCGAGTACGACACGTTCACAGACGCCAGTGAGGCCCATGCCTACATCGATAAAATGGGCGCACCTATCGTGATCAAGGCGGATGGACTGGCGGCCGGTAAAGGTGTTGTTGTTGCCATGACGTTGGTCGAGGCGCATGAGGCGGTTGACTTTATGTTGCTGGACAACAAGCTTGGCGTTGCCCACAACGAAGGCGGGGCACGGGTTGTCATTGAAGAGTTTCTTGTTGGGGAAGAGGCGAGCTTTATTGTTCTGTGCGATGGGAAAAACGTATTGGCATTGGCGACCAGTCAGGATCACAAGCGACTATTGGATGGTGACTTAGGCCCCAACACGGGTGGTATGGGTGCCTATTCACCTGCGCCTGTTGTGACCCCCGATGTGCATGCCCGTGCTATGCGTGAAATTATCTTGCCGACGATTCGGGGCATGGAAAAGGATGGCATTCCCTATACCGGCTTTTTGTATGCCGGCTTGATGATCAATGCTGACGGTCATGTGAAGACACTGGAATTCAATTGCCGAATGGGTGATCCTGAAACGCAGCCCATTTTGATGAGGCTCAAGACCGAGTTGGTCGATGTCATGATGGCGGCGACTGAGCCGGGACCTCATGGGCGACTTGATTTAGTCGAATTGGAGTGGGATCGCCGAACCGCTATGGGGGTGGTGATTGCTGCCCACGGCTACCCCATGAACCCTCGAAAAGGGGACGTCATCACAGGGTTGCCCAAGGACTCCGACGATGCGGTCGTCTTTCATGCTGGCACCACCCTGAAAGACGCTGAATTGCAGACCTCTGGAGGACGTGTGTTGTGCGTCACTGTATTGGCTGACAATGTGCGCCAAGCGCAGCAGCGCGCCTATGAGGTGGCCCATCGCATCAACTTCAAAGGTGCTCAATATCGGTCGGATATTGGCCATCGCGCAGTCAAAAGTGCAGCAACGTGACGAATCCTCACGCCTTGGGCGTTAGTGGTTATCTCCAGCGGCTTCAGAATCGAATCACGACTGCCATTGCTGACGTTGATGGAAGCCCATTTCTAAGTGATTCATGGGTGAAGGCGCCTGAAGAGCCACTACAGGGCAGCGGGATCACGAAGATTCTTGAGGCTGGCAATGTGTTTGAGCGGGCGGGTTGCGGTTTTTCGCACGTTCGAGGTCCTAAGCTGCCACCGTCGGCCACGCAACACCGACCAGAATTGGTGGGCGCATCGTTCGAGGCCATGGGTGTGTCCTTGGTTTTTCATCCCCGCAACCCCTATGTTCCAACTGTTCACATGAATGTGCGCATGTTGGCCGCAACGGGAGCAGATGGGAAGTCTGTGTGCTGGTTTGGCGGCGGCATGGATTTGACGCCCTTTTATGGCTTTGATGAGGATTGCACGCACTTTCACCGTGCTTGCCAAGGCGCCCTGACACCCTTTGGTGCTGACAAATACCCACGTTTCAAGACGTGGTGCGATGAATACTTCTATTTGAAGCACCGCTCTGAGCAACGTGGTATCGGGGGCATCTTTTTCGATGATTTTTCTGAACTGGGTGCGGAGGACAATCTTCGATTGATGCAGTCGGTGGGGGACTCTTTTTTGGAAGCCTACTTGCCCATCGTTGCCCGTCGAAAGGACACACCCTATACCGCGCGTGAGCGGGAGTTCCAGTTGTACCGCCGGGGGCGCTACGTCGAGTTCAACTTGGTGTGGGATCGTGGCACCCATTTTGGCCTTCAATCCGGTGGACGTACGGAGTCAATTCTTCTTTCCATGCCGCCAATGGCCAGTTGGTCTTACCAAAATGTCCCTGAAGCTGCGTCGCCCGAGGCAGATTTGTACGCCAAGTACTTGGTTCGCAAGGATTGGATTTGACAGACTGCGTTAGCGCCCCGAGGCGAATTGGGGTTTTTGGTGGTGCGTTCGATCCACCCCATATCGCTCATGGTGAACTGGTCAGTGCAGCCCTCAATGACCTGAGCCTGGATGAGCTTCGACTTGTGCCAACGGGCCAGGCATGGCACAAGGCGCGCCCACTGAGCCAGGCCGAGCATCGTGTCGCAATGTGTCAATTGGCCTTTGGGCATATTCCGTCGGTTTTGGTCGACACAAGGGAAATCCGTCGCCCCGGGCCGAGCTATACCGTGGACACACTGAGAGAGTTATCTACTGAATTTCCGGATGCTGAACTCTATTTGATCATTGGTGGAGATCAAGCCCGAGCGCTGTCAAGTTGGCATAATTGGCAAGAGATTTTGAGCTTAGCTATAATTTGTGTAGCTGAGCGCGGATATTTGACGGGGGCCAACCCACCGTTTATGGCCCCAATCGGGTTTGAATCGCGTTTCAGGCAGCTGCGCTTGCCAGCCATGCCTGTTAGCGCAACAGAAATTCGTTCCCGAATTGCAGCGCAACACAGTGTTGCCACGCTGGTTTTTGAACCAGTTGCACGTTATATTGACGATCACCACCTTTACCAGACCATTTGATGACTACATCTACCGTTGCCAAAAAAGACATTCAGAAACTCCAGCGAGCCATTGTGGATGGTCTGGAAGATGTCAAAGCCCAAGACATTCAGGTGTTCGACACCGAGCATCTTTCTGCCCTCTTCGAGCGAGTCATCATTGCGTCTGGTACGTCGAACCGACAAACAAAAGCCTTGGCAGGGAGCGTGAGGGATGCCGTCCGCGACGCCGGTTTCCCGAAGCCTCGTGTGGAAGGTGAAGCCAACGGGGAATGGATCATTGTTGATTGTGGTCAGGCGGTTGTGCACGTGATGCAGCCTAACTTTCGCCAGTACTACAACCTTGAAGAGTTGTGGGGTGAGAAGCCTGTCCGTCTCAAGTTTGGTGCGGTCAAGCCCGCGACGGCCGAGGCTGCGCAGCCAGCCAAGGTCGCCAAACCCGAAAAAGAAGTAAAAGAGCCTGGCAGCCTGAGGCGCTCGAATGCGGCCAAGATTGGCGTGCAAGAAGCCTTCCCGTCCAAAGCGCAACTCAAGAAGACCATGGATGCTAAAGCAGCGGGCAAGGCTCCTGCCAAAAAGGTGGCGGCCAAGAAAACACCGGCTGTCAAAGTGACCTCCAAAACTGTTGTCGTCAACGCGCCAGTAAAAGCAGCGGCTAAGAAGACCCCGGCCAAAAAAACGGCAGTTAAACGTACCGTTGCAAAAAAGGTGTCAACGCCGAAGTCCTGATAGGGGCCGTACGGTGAGGCTGTTGATCGTGGCCGTTGGCCAACGAGTTCCAGATTGGGCGCAAACCGCTTGGGATGACTATGCCAAGCGGTTTCCCTTTGAACTGAAGGTGGAATTGAAGGCGGTCAAAACCGAGCCCCGAGCCAGCAAGACACTGGAGTCGCTGTACGCTGCGGAGCGATCCAGAATTGAGGCAGCCATCCCAAAGGGTTGTCGAATTGTGGCCCTCGATGAACGAGGCACGACTTTGACCACGATGGCGTTGGCTTCAAAACTTCAAAACTGGCAACTGGAGGGGGACGACGTGGCTCTGGTCATTGGGGGGCCTGACGGGCTTGACCCTGCATTCAAAAGCGCAGCCCATGAGCGAATCCGGCTGTCCGATTTGACCCTGCCGCATGCGATGGTTCGTGTGTTGTTGGTTGAGCAGCTCTATCGTGCTTGGTCGATTAATTCAAACCATCCCTATCACAGAGAGTAACTGGCTGACATCTCTCGGCTTAGCTGCATAGGCTATTGCCATTTGGTGGTAACTTCAAGTCTATGTCCCCATTTATCTATTTGGCCTCGCAGAGCCCCAGACGTCGACAGTTGCTGGAGCAACTCGGGGTCTCTTTTGAGCTGCTTCTGGCTGACCCAACGGAAGACGTTGAGGCGTTGGAGGTCGAGATTGAAGGCGAGGCGCCCAGTGACTATGTTCAGCGCGTCACTGAACTAAAACTTGACGCCGCCCTCAAGCGACAAGCTGATCGAGGTTTGCGTGAAGCTCCTATTTTGTGTTCAGACACAACGGTTGCCTTGGGCAATCGGATTTTTGGCAAACCCGCGGATGACGCGGATGCAGTTCGAATGTTGTCCAAACTTTCGGGTCAAACCCATCGCGTATTGACTGCGGTCGCGTTGGGGACGAGCAGTCGCCGCGTGAATACCTTAAGTGAGTCGTTTGTTACGTTTGCCGAGATGCCTCGTAAACAGATTGAGGCATA
>JBBKVN010000550.1:0-5397 GCA_037968455.1 Rhodoferax sp. | reverse complement strand
AGGCGCCTAGAAATCGCTTAGAGATTGCGAAGTCCGGCGGCGAGCAGTTCTGTCTCGGCGGCGGGCCGCACGCCGAGCACCACCGACAGTTGCTGGCGGCAGCCACGATAAACGGCCAGCGCCTCGGCCCGCTGCCCTTGCTGGATCAGGCAGGTCATGAGCCGGCGCACCAGGTCCTCAGCCAGCGGCTGGTGTTCCAGCAACCGTTGGTACAAGCGTGCTGCGGTTGCGGTCTGCCCCGCCGCTTCAAGCCGTTCACACTGCACAACCAACTGCCGGGTGAGGCGCAATTTGAGGCGTTCGCGGGCCACCAGCACGTCTGGCAACTCGTCGTCGCCAGCCAGGAACTCCCCTTGGTACAAGGCCAGTACCTTGTTGATCCAGTTCGTTACCGCCTCGGTGTCATCCAGGGTAACTGGGGCAGCCGCCAGGGTGGCCTCAAGCTCTGCTATGTCAGTCCAGCAGGTGCCGGCATTCAAGCTCAAGCTACCCGCCCGCAAGCTCACATGGCGATCGCTGCCAAGCAGTTTGCGCAGCCGGTGCAAGGTGTTGTCAAGGGAGTTTCGTGCGGCGTCGCCGGGTGCATCCGGCCACAGGTTGGCACATAGGCGAGACACAGGAACGGCATTGCCACCGAGCGCCACAAGTAATTTCAGCAGGTCCATCGGCTTTCGGCTTTCCTTGCGCGGTGCGGGGCTGGATGCGCCCTCGCGTTCAATCGTGAACGCGCCCAGTGTGCGCACCCGCACCGGCCAGGGCCAAGCGGCGGGTGCGTTCGCAGGGGCTGGCAACGCGTACCGTCGCACGATCTGGGCCACGAACGGCGGGTCGATGTTGTGCGCCAGGGCCAGTGCGGCTAGGCGCGGCATCATGTCGCCGCAGCAGTAGGGCATGGGTCCAAAGTCGAAGCCAAAGGTCCGGCCCGTCTCGAAGGTACGCCGCAGCACCGCCAATGCCCGCTCGCCTTGCCCACGTCGGTCGGCCAGATTGGCTTCGACCAGACCCAGAACCCAGTGATGCCAGCGGCAAACGGCATAAAAACGGTGATCTAGCGCGACCTGCAGCGCGGATTCCGCCTCATCGAAGCAGCCAGCCTGGGTCGCGGCCAGGGTCTGACCGATCAGGGCAATGTGCTCACGCAATGGCCAGCCGCTTTCACGGCCACTGGCCACGGCCGCACGCATGAGTTGAGCGGCGGATTGCCAGTCCCCGTCCATCAGCATCAGCAAGCCCCGCTGGAACTCGTAGGTAGAGACGTCAACCGGACTGCCCGCCGCCAACACCCCGGCGGCTTCAAGCAAATGGCTGCGGGCAAGATCGGCATCCCGCGCCGCGATGGCGGCCAGCACCAGGAGCAAATGGGCCTTCACGCGCATGGGCGGTGGACCAGTTTGCGCCAGCGCCACCGCGCGGTGGGCCTGTTCCAGTGCCTCATCGATTCGGCCGAGCAGCGAGCGAAGGAGCACACCAATGCCGTACCAGCGCAGCAGGGTGGCCGGCGCCGCATCCTGAGCGGCGCCGAGCAGGTCGAGCCTGACCAGGACCCGGTCCAGGCGCGGCGTTTGCCCGGTCCAAAACAGGTAGTAGGCGAGGCTCCCCACGAGGAGCCGCTGGCTGGCGGCCAGCGGCTGGTCCAGCATGTGTTCTGCGGCGTCAGCCAGCGCCGCGGTCAGGGGGTGGCCGGGGTCGCGATGCACGAATGCCGCCAACAAGCCAGGCAGCACACACAAGTCCTGTACATCGCTTCGGTGTGCCAAATAGGCGGGGGCCTGCGCCTCCAAAATCTGCATCCAGGGCGCCAGCGCGTCGTAGTTGGCGCCCTGGAAAATGATGGCATCGGCTTCCGCCGCCGCCGTTTGAAAAGCCCCGAAGGCATCACCTTGAGCCAGGAAACCGGCGTGCGCCTGTTTCAGTTGTGCCAGGGCGCTGAGCGGGTCAAGGGCAAGTTGACAGAACCCAAGCCAATAGCAGGCCTGTGGCAGCACGCGCCATGACTCGGGCATCGTCCGCAGCGTCTGCAAAATAAGGGATGAACGCCCCTGGGCCACAAAGTTTCCCGCGTGGGCGATGACCAACTCGAAAACTTCATTCCACGCTTGTGTGGCCACCAGCAGGCCCAAAGCGGCGTCAGCACGGCCGGTGGTGACCAGCAGCGCCGCAGCATCAATGTGGAGCGCCCGCAACGCCCCACTGTCAAGTACGCTGGCAGCGCGGGCGCGCAGGAATTCACTGAACAGGGCATGAAAGGTGTAGACCGCCACGGAGCCGTGGCGGCGGTCGGTGAACAAGCCGCGATGCGCCAGTTCTTCGAGCCAATCCCCTCCACGCAGTTCGCCACTCAGACGGACAGCCATTTCCGCGGTGGCACTGGGCAGGAAAGCCACTCGCATCAACACCTCTGCTTGCCAAGGGGCCATGGATTCCAGTACTTCACTGGCAAACAGATCAAACAAGCGCTGTGGCGCCAAATCTGCTCGGGCCATTTCCGACGGCGCAACCTCGGTGCGTGAGGCGAGCATGAAAATCATCGCTGCGGCCCAGCCCTCGGTGGACTGACAAAGTGACGCGGCTGACCACGGGCGGTCGTGCAGATGCAGCAATAATTGCGTCTCGTCAGGGGTAAAGCGCAAGGCGCTCGCCTCGATGACGGCCATCTGCTGGCTCGCCAGTGGCCTGGCGTATTCCGCCGGCGGCGGTTCTCGGCTGATGGCGATCAACCGAGAACCTTCTGGCATTTGAGAAATCGCGGCAGCCAACCCGGCGTGCAAGGCCGGCAGGCGGTCCAGTTCCTGAATGTTGTCGATCACCAGCACCCAAGGTGCATCAAGTACCAGGGCCAGGCGACGAAAGCAGCGAAGAATGAAGGCCGGCACGTCACGCAAGTCGTCGGCGTTTGGCAAAGGCATGCGAATCTGCCGGCGCGGCGCCAGCAATGCGGCACTCTTGCCCAGAAAATGCGCGAATGTGGCTGGATCGGCATCACCGGCGTCGAGTTGCAACCAGAGGGCTTCGCGCTGGCGAGAGTCCAGATAGCTGGCCACGAGGGTCGATTTTCCGAAGCCCGCCGGTCCTGCAATCCATAGCGCAGGCGCTGCCTCTGACGAGTCAATGACGCTGAACAGGCGTTCGCGCCCAACAGCGCGCCCCAGCCGTGGCCGGCGTACCTTGCCGATCGTCGGAGCTTGAGCGGGGCGAGGGTCTCGCATCGGCCGATCTTATGCGAGCGGTGCGCGAATTGACAGTGGTTTGACCACGCTTCTGTCGCCAACCCACCCCGGTGACAGCAGGACATTTCGACGAAGCGACTTTGCGTCGATGAGCGCGTCTGACGGACTGATAAAAACCCAGTTCTACCCATCGATGGATTATTCAATGGGCGCTGGCGTCAACAGGTCCTCATCTGTCGTTTTAGCTGGGTTTTGACATGAATCCCAGGTAATTGTTTCGGAGCTAGCTATTGAATTTGTAGCAAACATTGCGCCTCAACCTCATGCATGCCGCCAAACCCTGTCGTCTTGCCTTGTTGTGAAAATCAGTCGGTCTGGTCGGTGCCGACTGCATTCACACCTCTATTGGCAGTGCTGTGTCTCAACCATTGGTTACACAAAATGTGGGGTGGCCGCGCCCTTGCTGCCTCCCTCGGGAGCGAATCCATCCCGCCGCCAGAACGGCCAGGGCCGCCAGCGGCAGCGTGCCGGGTTCGGGGACATTGTTGGGGCCGCCTGGATCAATGGCGGCAACAACTCCGTTGCGGTCATATTTCGTTCCAGACCCTGAGGTGATGGTGAATGCGTCAACAGGCAGACCTCTTGAGTCCAGCACTTGGATACCTGTCAGCCTAACGGTATTGAGAAACTCGACGTCACCGGAACTCGCGGTCAACAGCCCCGCGCTGGACAAGGGCAGGCTGGCCGCCCAGAGTGCGTAGGTGATGTCTGCTGTCGCGCCGAAATCGATGGGAATGTTGAGGGTAAACGTGGTCGATCCGGAAACCGTATAGCCCGTTCCCGCACTGCCGGTGACTGAAAAACCGGGAAACGACGTTTCGTATCCGTTTGGACCATAGAAACTGAGAGCCCCGCGAGAGTTGACGATACGAAACGCCAGGTAGTTGGGTTCGGTTCCGATACCGTACGAGAAAGCGAGTTCACTGTCGGTTCGCCCCACGCCGAACAGCGAGCCGTCAATCGTGAACGTCGGCCGGTAGATTCCCGTGCCAGTTGCCCCGCCGAAATTCATCGGCTCTGTTTGCATGCCAAACGCTTGCGAGCCGGACACGACAGACGAATCGCTGGTGCCACCATAGCTTGCATTGGCGCTCACACCCAGGTTGCCAAAGCCAGCCCGACCGGTCGAGCTGCCGAGAAAAGAACGTCGGTCAATCGGGATCCCGAAGTTCACGCCCAAGGCGCTTGACACCGTCACAGTGCCGGACGCCGCAGACGCAGTGCGCGAATCCACGCCAACGCCGCACCCGGATTGCGTGGGCAGACCTACCTCAAACCCCATACCGACCCCTTGCGCCATGGGGTCACGTCCAAACGTTGCGCATGAAAAAATGGATCCCTGAGACCCAAAGGCGGACGCCCCACCAGCAGACAAGGCATAGGCCTGCAAGAGCGGGACGGCCTCACTGACCCCGCACGACAGGAAACCCGCGCCGAGAAGGGCGATGGGGGTAAAGAAACGTTTGCGCATGATGGACCTCCTTGTCAACAAACCAGGGCACCACCGAGGTGTCCGGTACTTGCAAGGTAAGAGAGGGGCGCCTAGAAATAGCTTAGAGATTGGCCATCAGCCGGTGGGCGGACCGGTTGGCGTTGGTTCAAGGCATTTTGGGTCTTGGCCACGTCTGCTAGCGCCCTCAGGCCGGTTCCAAACGGCGGAGGTGAGGTGGGCAGCGGCATTCCGTGCATAAGCCTTTGAGAAGTTGGGGATACTGGCGTGAAAATTGCAATTGGCGAGACGGGGTCATTAGACTTCGCGACCTTGAACCTTTTAGAGTGAGCTATGGAATTTCTGTCTGACCCCAATATTTGGATCGCCTTCTTCATGCTGGCGGCGCTGGAAATCGTGCTTGGCATCGACAACATCATTTTCATCAGCATTTTGGTGAGCCGGCTGCCGGCTGAGAACCGGGACTTGGCACGTCGACTGGGGCTGGGCTTCGCGATGGTGTCGCGAATTGCCTTGCTGTTCAGCCTGAGCTGGGTGATGACACTCACCGACCCCTTGTTTACCGTGTTTGCACAAGAAATCAGCGGACGCGATCTGATACTGCTGGGCGGCGGACTATTTTTGCTCTACAAGGCATCGAACGAGATTTTTCTGGAAGTCGAAGCGCATCAGGCCCATGAAGTGAGTCCCAAAGCGCAGGGCGTCAAGACCGCCAAGACC
>JBBKVN010000549.1:0-2761 GCA_037968455.1 Rhodoferax sp. | reverse complement strand
GCGCTGGTGACGTTTCGCATGGGGCAGTGGCTGGCGCCCTTCTTCATGTACCACTTCTTCACCGGTGAAACGGACGACTCATTGGCCCTGGCCATTGTGGTGGCCACTGCCTCGTTTCTGGCGATGACGCTGCTGGAGTTTGGCCTGGCCATTGCCGGCAAGTGGTTGATTGCCGGGCGGCTCAAGCCGGGTCGCTACCCCCTGTGGGGCATGACCTATTACCGCTGGTGGCTGGCCGACCGGCTGATTGAAGCCGCCCCGACCTACCTGCTCAACGGCTCGTCCTTGTACTGCTGGTGGCTTCGCGCACTGGGCGCTCGCATTGGGCGCGACGTGGTCATCGGCTCCATCACCCTGCGCGCGCCGGACCTGCTGACTGTGGGCGACGGCGTCAGCATTGGCAACGGCGCCAACTTCGAAAATGCCCGGGTGGAGCACGGCTGGCTGCGCCTGGGAGCGATCGAGGTGGGGGAAAACGCCGGCGTGGGTTCGTACGCCATTCTGGAAGGCAACACACGTATTGGCGCGGGGGGGCACCTGGAGGGACAGTCGGCCATGAGCGACGGGGTCAATCTACCAGCAGGTCGGATTTGGCGCGGCGCCCCGGCGCGCGATGCCGGGGCCTTTGACCCAGCCAGCAACCCGCCCCGGCCCACCGTGAGCCGGCGTCGCTTGACGCTGGAGGCGATCTACTTTCTGCTGGGCGCACTGGCCATCACCACGGTCTTTTTCCTGCCCGTGTTCCCGACGTTTATGTTGATGGACCAATTGGACAACACCGAGCTGTACCCCTGGCTTCAAAGCTCGGAGGTCAGCTTTCAATTGGCCAAGTACTTTGTTATGGCGTTCCCCGCCTCAGGGCTAATGATTGTCTGCACGGTGCTCTTGTCCGCCCTCATCAGGTGGACCGTGTTGCCGCGCATGAAGCCCGGCAGTTGGCCCGTGCACAGCAATTTGTACTGCGCCAAGTGGCTGGTCAACCAGATTCAGGAGTCCAGCCTCAGTGTTTTGCACGGTGTGTATGCCACGGTGTATGCGCCGTTTTGGTACCGCCTGCTGGGTGCCAAAGTGGGCCAAGGTGCCGAAATTTCAACCGCACTGGGCTTGGTGCCGGACATGCTGACCTTGGGCGACGACACTTTCATCGCTGACGCGGTGATGCTGGGCGACGAAAAAATAGATGGTGGCTGGATGACCATGAAGCCAACCGTGATCTCACGGCGCAGCTTTGTGGGCAATGGCGCCTACATTCCCGACGGCACGGTGCTGCCTGAAAACGTGCTGGTGGGCGTGCACTCCACCGTGCCTGACAACGCGGCCATGCACGACGGTGACACCTGGCTGGGTTCGCCGCCACTGAACCTTCCGGCGCGCGAAGTGGTGCGCGGTTTCGCCGAGCACTTGACCTTTCGCCCGTCCCTGTGGCGCCGGCTGGGGCGCGGCCTGGTAGAGGCCACTCGCATCATCACGCCGCATGCGATTGTGATTGCCGTGGGCTACACCGTGGTGCTCAACCTCATGCCTCTGGCGGGTGACGGCCAGTGGGCGGCAGTGATTGGCTATCTGGCCATCACCGGCCTGATGTATGGCGTGGGCAGCTTCGCCTTTGTGGTGGCGCTGAAATGGCTGTTGCTGCGCCGCTATGACACCAAGAGCGTGCCCATGTGGACCCCTTTTGTGTGGCTGTCCGAGGCGGTGACCAATCTGTACGAAGGCATTGCGGTGCCCAATTTCCTGCGCTACCTGCGGGGCACGCCATGGTTGCCCATGGCATTCAACCTGCTGGGCAGCCGCATTGGGCGCGGCGTGTACCTGGACACCACCGACATCACCGAGTTTGACTGCGTCACCATCGGTGACCACAGCGAGGTGAATGGCATGGCCTGTCCACAAACCCATTTGTTTGAAGACCGCATCATGAAGATTGACCACGTCACCATTGGCAGCCGGGTCTACATGGGGCCACGCAGTGCCGTGCTGTACAGCGCCGTGGTGGGCGACAACGCCAAGCTGGGCCCGCTCACCTTGGTCATGAAGGGCGAGCACATTCCCGCAGCGACTAGCTGGCTTGGCTGCCCGGCAGCGCCTGCCAGGGTGTGATGCAAATTTACGCTCGGCCGGTGCCCGTCATTCACATCGACGCCGGGTCGCCTTGGGCGGCCATGGTTCCTCGCTCAGAACCACTGTTCGTCATCGCCGTCAAAACGCCGGACAGCCCGGATCGCACCGTGGCGCGCAAAACCATCCGCACGGCCCTCAAAGGCGTTTTGGGCGAGTTGTGGGGCTGCGCACCCGCCAACGTCACGCTGACTCACACGCCGGGCGAGCCCTTGCGCGCCCAGGACCCAAATTCGCCGGATTGGGGCTTGTCGGTGAGCCATGAGGCAGGCTTGTCAATAGCGGCGGTGAACCGCTTGGGCCCGGTGGGCGTGGACATCGTCTGCGAATCGCTTGCCTTTGACTGGCACGCCGTGGCCCATGACTACTTGGGCCCGGCGATGGCAAGGCAGCTCGCGTCACACCCGTTGGCCGTCCAACACCAACAGGTCCTTCGCGCTTGGGCCCGCCACGAGGCGTGTCTCAAATGCTTGACACTGGGTATGGTGGAGTGGAGCCCGGCGCTGCAGACTCGCCTGGCGGCCCTGCAAGTGGTGGACCTCGAATTGCCTGCGGGCTGGCTGGGAGCCGTCGCGTTTCCTTGCCCCTGATCCTCGCGGTTGGTGCTTCACGCCACCCAACATTCCACTTTTCCGGCGCGTGA
>JBBKVN010000548.1:0-4792 GCA_037968455.1 Rhodoferax sp. | reverse complement strand
CTGGCTGCCAGCGCCTCCTACATTGCGGTTCCCGCCACCATGCGTCTCGCCGTGCCAGAGGCCAATCCGAGCCTGTCGCTGGCGGCCGTGCTCGGCGTGACATTCCCCTTCAATATCTTGGTCGGCATTCCGATTTACCATTGGCTGGCCATGCAACTTGCTGGAGTTACACCATGACACTGCAAACGGAAAAACGCACCGTACTCACTGTAATTACTGAGTCCGCCATTGAAAAAAACCTGCTGCGCGACCTGAAGCAAATGGGGGTTCGCGGCTACACCATCGTGGATGCCCGGGGTCAGGGGCGCCGGGGTGTTCGTACAGCCGAGATGGGTGAGTCCGCCAACATCCGCATCGAGGTGATCTGCACGCGGGCGATGGCCGAAAAAGTACTTGAAGATTTTTTGGCCCGCTATTACGACAACTTTGCGATGGTGGCTTACCTGCAGGACGTCGAAATCATTCGACCAGACAAATTTTGAACGGGGTCGCGTTGACCGCCAAAGGACCCCTGGCTTTCACCGGGGGTGTTTTCCAAGGGTTTTTCCAATGACACATCGCCATGCCACATAAGCTCTTTGCCCACAACCGTGTCTGGGCCGCGCAAATGGAGGCCGAGCGCCCTGGCTTCTTCACGGACCTCATGAGCCAGCAAAAGCCCCGCTTCATGTGGATTGGCTGCTCCGACAGCCGTGTGCCCGCCAACCAGATCACCGGGCTGGAGCCAGGTGAGGTGTTTGTGCATCGCAATGTGGCCAATGTGGTGGTGCCAACCGACCTGAATTGCCTGTCCACCGTGCAGTTTGCCGTGGATCAGCTCAAGGTGGAGCACCTCATGGTGGTGGGCCACTACGGCTGCGGCGGCGTGCGTGCGGCGCTGGAAAACGTGCGGGTTGGCTTGGCCGACAACTGGCTGCGACATATAAAGGACGTGCGCGACCGCCACAGCGCCATTTTGGAGCCCGCGCCCGAGTCTGCCCGGCTGGACATTTTGTGCGAGTTGAATGTCATTGAGCAGGTGATGAATGTCGCCCAAACCACCGTCATGCAAGACGCCTGGGGGCGCGGCCAAAAAGTGAGTTTGCACGGCTGGGTGTATGGCCTGAAAGACGGCTTGCTGAAGGACCTGAACATCACGATTGATGGCCTGGACGGCATGGCCCCGCTCTACCGTGCGGCCATCGCCGGCGTCGCCAGCGCAAGCCGCTAATCGCCCCCTTTAGGCAACAGACCACCATGTTTCCCCAGCGCCTTGACTCCACGGTGGCCTACCAGATCGCCAAGGCGATGATGGATGGCTTCAACCGTCACTACCGGCTGTTTCGCACCGAGTCAGCGCGCGCCAAGCATCGCTTTGAAACCTGTGACTGGCATGGCCAACAGCGCGCCCAGCGCGAGCGCATTGAGTTTTATGACTTGCGCGTGCGCGAATGCTCGCGCCGGTTGGAGCGCGAATTCAAGGCTGGCGAGCAGGCGATGGACATTTGGCAGCAAATCAAGCTGCACTACATAGGCCTCTTGGTGAACCACCATCAGCCCGAGTTGGCCGAGACTTTTTTCAACTCGGTCACCACCAAAATACTGCACCGCAGCTATTTTCAGAACGACTTCATCTTTGTGCGCCCCGCGGTCAGCACTGAGTACATCGAAAATGGCGAGCCCGAGTCCCGCCCCACCTACCGCCCGTATTACCCCAGCCGCGAGAACATGGGTGAGGTGCTGGTGCGCATGATGCAAGACTTCGACCTGCGGGCCCCGTTTGGGGACCTGGACGGCGACGTGGATCTGGTGGTGGCTTCGATGCTGACGCGCCTGGGTGACGCCACGCTGCGCGCCAATTTCCAGGTGCAGGTGCTCACCGGCCTGTTCTTTCGCAACAAGGGTTGCTACGTCGTCGGCAAGCTGATCAACGGCTTTACTGAATACCCGTTTGCGTTGCCGGTGCTTTACGGCCCCTCCGGCAAGCTGGTGATTGACGCGGCGCTGTTTGGCGAAGACGACTTGCTGATGCTGTTCAGTTTTGCGCGCGCTTACTTCATGGTTGACATGGAGATTCCCAGCGCCTACGTGCAGTACCTGCGCAGCATGATGCCGCGCAAACCCCGCAACGAAATCTACAACGCCTTGGGGCTGGCCAAGCAGGGCAAGACCCTGTTTTACCGCGACTTTTTGCACCACCTGCGCCACTCCAGCGACAAGTTCCGCATCGCGCCTGGCATCAAGGGCATGGTCATGCTGGTGTTTGACCTGCCGTCTTTTCCCTATGTGTTCAAGGTCATCAAAGACTACTACCCGCCGCAAAAAGACACCACGCGCGAGCAGATCAAGGGCAAGTACCTGCTGGTCAAACAGCACGACCGCGTGGGCCGCATGGCCGACACGCTGGAGTACAGCGGCGTGGGTTTTCCGCGCAGCCGCTTCAGCGACGAGTTGATTGCCGAGATCGAAAAGTTTGCCCCCAGCCAGCTCGAAATCGTGGACCAGGACGGCGACGGCGAGCTGGAAGTCATCATCAAGCACGTCTACATTGAGCGGCGCATGATTCCGCTCAACATCTACCTGCAAGAGGCGTTTGACGCCGGTGGCGCCAAACCCAACGACATCACCCCGGCGGCGGCCAAGGCGCGCGAGCAGATAGAGCGCGGCGTGGTTGAGTACGGCAACGCCATCAAAGACCTGGTGGCGGCCAACATCTTCCCCGGCGACATGCTGTGGAAAAACTTTGGCATCACCCGCAACGGCAAGGTGGTGTTTTACGACTACGACGAGATCGAATACATCACCGACTGCAACTTCCGCAAGGTGCCTGAACCCCGAAACGAAGAAGAAGAAATGTCGGGCGAGGTCTGGTACAGCGTGGGCCCCAAAGACGTGTTTCCTGAAACCTTTGGCCCCTTCCTGCTGGGCAACCCAGCGGTGCGCCAGATTTTCATGAAACACCATGCCGATTTGCTTGAAGCTTCATTCTGGCAAGCCAACAAAGACCGGGTGCAGGCCGGCCATGTTTTTGACGTTTTCCCCTACGACCAGGACAAACGTTTTCACCGCGAACGGATCGAGTGACCCTCATCTTCGTTGGCGCTTTTTTGACTCATTGACAGGAGATTTTGCTATGACCGATTCCATCGTGATTGTGGGCGCCGCGCGCACCCCCATGGGCAGTTTCCAGGGCGAGTTGTCGTCCCTGGCCGCGCATGACTTGGGTGGCGCCGCCATCAAGGCCGCTGTGGAGCGCGCCGGCGTCGCGCCCGAGCAGGTCAACGAAGTGTTGTTTGGCAACTGCCTCATGGCCGGCCAAGGCCAGGCGCCAGCCCGCCAGGCGGGCTTCAAAGGCGGCCTGCCCATCAGCGCCGGGGCGGTTACCCTGTCCAAAATGTGTGGCTCCGGCATGCGCGCGGCCATGTTTGGCTACGACATGTTGATGGCCGGCAGTGCCGACGTGGTGGTGGCCGGCGGCATGGAAAGCATGACCAACGCCCCCTACCTGCTGCAAAAAGCGCGCGGCGGCTACCGCATTGGCCATGACCGCATGTTCGACCACATGATGCTTGACGGCCTGGAAGACGCCTACGAGGCCGGCCGCTCCATGGGCACGTTTGGTGAAGACTGCGCCGCCAAATACGGCTTCACCCGCGAGCAGCAAGACGCCTTTGCCATCACCAGCGTCACCCGCGCCCAAGCTGCCAGCCAATCTGGCGCATTTGCCGCCGAGATCACACCGGTGACCATCAAGGGCCGCGCCGGCGACACCGTGATGGCCACCGACGAAGCCCCGGGCCGCGTCAAACTGGACAAAATCCCCAGCCTCAAACCCGCGTTCAAAAAAGACGGCACCATCACGGCCGCCAGCAGCTCCAGCATCAGCGACGGTGCGGCGGCTTTGGTCATGATGCGCGCTTCCACAGCCGAGGCCAAAGGCTTGAAACCTTTGGCCCGCATCGTCAGCCACGCCGTGCACGCCCAGGAGCCCAACTGGTTTGCCACCGCGCCCTTGGGTGCCGTGACCAAGGCGCTGGAAAAAGCCGGCTGGTCGGTGGACGACGTGCAGCTGTGGGAGGTGAATGAAGCATTTGCCGTGGTCCCCATGGCGCTGATGCACGAGCTGGGTCTGAGCCACGACATCGTCAACGTGAACGGCGGCGCCTGCGCGCTGGGCCATCCAATTGGTGCGTCCGGCGCCCGCATCATGGTCACCCTGATGTACGCGCTGCAAGCCCGTGGCCTCAAGCGCGGCCTGGCCACGCTGTGTATCGGCGGCGGCGAAGCCACTGCCGTGACGATTGAAATGCTATGAAAAACATAGCTTCCTGCGCATGCTGCACAAGTGCTAGAGGCCTAAAAGGCTTGAAAGTTTGGTCATGAGCACCGTGCTTGTCATGGGCGCCTCACGGGGCATTGGGCTGGAGCTGGTGCGCCAGTACCGGAACGCGGGTGAGCGTGTCATTGCCACCGCCCGCGACGCCTCAGGGCTGGACCGCCTCAAAGCGCTGGGCGCCGAAGCCCTGCGCCTGGACGTGACCGACCCCACCAGCGTGAGCGGCCTGAGCTGGCGCCTGGAGGGCGAAGACGTCGACCTGGCCCTGTATGTGGCGGGGGTGATGGACCGCGCCGACTCCCTGACGCCGCCCACCCGCCAGGCCTTTGACGACGTAATGCACGCCAATGTGCTGGGGCTGATGCAGGCCCTGCCGCAAGTGATGCCCAGGGTGCAAGCCGCTGGCGGAGTGTTTGGTGCGCTGTCCAGCGCCATGAGTCAGATTGGCAGCGTGCCCAATAGCAACGCTTGGCTGTA
>JBBKVN010000547.1:0-4335 GCA_037968455.1 Rhodoferax sp. | reverse complement strand
ATAATGCCGTAGCGAATTTTTTTCATGATGAATGAATTAGAAAAACCAGAGAAACGGAAAAAGCGTCAGCCCTTCAGGCCGCCTTGTGTCAAGCCACCCACCACGCGCTCCTGAAACACGGCGATGAGCACCGCAATCGGAACAATGGCCACAATCAATGCGGCTGAGATGATGGGCCAGGGAAAGGTGAATTCCCCCTGGTAAAGCGATATACCCACAGGCAGCGTGCGCATGCTGGCCGACGAGTTCAGCGACAAAGCCAACAAGAACTCGTCCCAGGCATTGACGAAGGCCAGAATGCCGGCGGTGAACACACCGGGCGCCGCTAGCGGCACCACAATGCGCCACAGCGCACCCATGCGGGTGCAACCGTCAATCATGGCGGCGTTCTCCAGGTCTTTGGGAATGCTCTGGAAAAAGCTCACCAGCACCAGCGTACACACCGGCAGGTTCAACACCACATACGGCAAGATGAGCGCGGTATAGGTGTTCAACAGGTCCAACGCGCGGAAGGTTTCAAAAATGGGCACCAACAAGGTCACCAGCGGGAACATGCTGGACGCGATGATGGACGTCAAAATGAGTTGTCGGTATTTCAAATTGAGCCGGGCGATGGCATAGGCAGCGCAGGCCGACACCAGCAAAGAAAGCACAGTGGCACCCAAGGCAACAACCAGGCTGTTGCCCAGGTAGAGCAGCAAAGGCTGGTCCGTGAAGGCCTGCACATAGTTTTGCAGGGTGACGTTTTGCGGCCACCAGGTGATGGGCTTTTGAACCAGCTCGGTCTCACTTTTGAGCGAGGTGAACAAAATCCAGACAGCGGGAAAGAAGCCGTTGATGACCACCAGACCGGCGGCAATCACGCGCAATTGCATGGACGACCAACTCCAGTTCATGCGTTTCTCCCGACACGGTGCAAGTAGAACGAAGTCACCACAATTGACAGCAGGAACATGCCCACCGCCAAGGTGGAGCCATAGCCCACGTCCAGGTATTCAATCGTGGTTTTGTGAATCAGCATGGCCAGCGTTTCAGTCGTATTGCCCGGGCCGCCCCGGGTCATGGTGTAGGGAATATCAAACGTCTGCAAGGCGGTGATCGTTCGAAAGATCAGCGCCACGATGATGCTGGGCATCAACATGGGGATGGTGATTTGCCAGAACTGCTGCCACTTGTTGGCGCCATCGACTTCTGCCGCTTCGTAAAGCGATTTCGGAATCATTTGCAGGCCAGCCAGCAGGATCAGCGCCATGAAAGATGAGGTCTTCCAGATGATGGTGAGGCAAATGGCGGTGAATGCCCAGTTGGGTCGCAACAGCCACATGGTGGGCTCGGTTTGCAAGCCCAGGCGGCGAACCACATCGTTCACCACGCCATATTCGGTGTGGAAAAACCAGGCAAAAATCAAACCGGCAAAGCTCAAGGGCAAGGCCCAAGGCAGCAACAAAGAAAGTCGCACCGGCCACTTGCGGCGAAAAGGCAGGTTGGCCAGCATGGCCAGCCCCAAGCCCATCACCAAAGCGCCGGGCACTGTGATCAAGGTGATCAGCAGCGTATTCTTGGTGGCGTTCCAAAAATCCGCGTCCTTGATCACATCAGAGTAGTTCTGAAGACCCACATAAATGGCGCCACCGCCTCCACCGGACAGGCGCAAGTCAAAAAAGCTGTTGTAAATCAGCTTGCCAATCGGGTAGACAACAATCAGCCCAATCAGGATAAAAGCCGGTGCCAACAGCAGCCAGGCCAACGCCTTCTCGGATGGATCGCGTAATTTGCTCAACATGGGTCTGCAGTCCTGGTTCGCTTAGCGCATGACGCGGTTCAATTTGCCTTCGATTTCGGCCACGCCTTCTGCTGGTGTTTTGACCCGGGCCAAGATGGCACTGGTGGTGGTGCGCACCACGTCAGACACCTCGCCATAGCGAGCGCTGATGGGACGAGCACGACCAGCCACCACCACTTTGGCGGCATCTTTGAACCACGGCACGGCCTTGATCACGTCAGCATCGGTGTAGACACTTTCGACGGTGGGCAGCAATGAGCCTTCAACCGCGAGGAACTTGCTCGACGCAGGGGACGCCATGAACTGCACCAGCTTGGCGGCATCGGCCTTGCTCTTGCTGAACGCGCTCACCGCCCACTGCCAGCCACCGACGCAGGTCGCGCTCTTACCGCCCGCCATGGCGGGCAATGGCATCACACCTACTTTGCCTTTGACCTGGCTGTCAGCGTCGTCTTTGAAACGGTCCCAGGCAAAGCCCCAGTTGATGGCAAAAGCCACCTGACCGGCCTTGAACTCATTCACGGTGGCCGGTGTGGTCACCTCGGCGATGTTTTTCTTCATCACGCCCTGATCCACCAGCTTGAGCCACATGTCCATGCCCTTGACGGCAGCGTCTTTGTCCAGCGTGAGCTTGCCGTTGGCGTCATTGAATGACTTGCCGGCGCTCCAGTAAGGCAGCAAGAAGGTGCACACGGCTCCTTCAATGGGTGCGCCTTGAATGCTCAGGCCTTGCAGATTGGGGTTGCCCTCGCCCTTTTGGATCGTCTGGGCGGCAGCGCTCAACTCGTCCCATGTCTTAGGCTCAGCCAGCTTGTACTTTTCCAGCAAGTCTTTGCGGTAGTACATGAACATGGCATCGGCAAACGCTGGCATGGCCGCGACTTTGCCGTTCACCACATTGGCGGTTGAATAAACGGGCAAATAAGACTTCAAGGCGGCCGTGCCACCCACATAGCTGTCCAGCGGCTCAATCCAGCCGGCGTTGGAGTACTGGCTGGGGTTCACGATGTCAATCAGGAAGATGTCGATGGCCGAGTCTTTGGCATTGAGCACCGTGCTGAGGTATTGGCGCTGCAGCTCGGAGGTTGCTCCGCCGGTTTCAATGTCAACCTTGATGCCGGGATTGGCAGCCTGGAATTGGTCAAACAACTTGCGCATCAAATCCGGGCGCTGGTTTTGACCGCCCGAGAACACACGCAAAGTGGTTTGCTGGGCCGAAGCCATGCCAGCAACCAGGCTGGCGCCCAGTGCCAGCGTGACGAGATGGGAACGATTCATTGCAGTCTCCTTGGTATAAATATCAAACAACTAAACACAAGAAATATATGGCTTTTAAGCCTCCAGCACTTATAAACAGTGCGGGAGGAGCTCTCTTATTGATAGCAAAAAAATTTCGCTCAAGCGAGCAACGCCAAACCGGAATCGGCATCAAACAAGTGCATATGGCTCAGGCTTAAATACACCGTCAATGGCGCGCCCGGATGCAACTCAAAACTGGCCGGGCAGCGCGCCACCAGTTCGCAGTTGCCCACGGTCAAAGTCACCAGTGTCTCGGCGCCCAGTGGTTCAGTAAGTGCCACTTTGGCCGGTACGGGCACCCTCCCCTCGCCGGCGTCCAAAGCAATGTTCTCGGGGCGAATACCAAAGCGCAAGTCTTTGGCTGCCGCGCCGGCACGGGCCAACGCTGGCGGCAAGGCAAAGCGGCAATACCCCAGCACCACTTGGCCGTCTGCCAGCGTGCAAGGCACCAGGTTCATGGCCGGCGAGCCGGTGAAGCCGGCCACAAACAAGGCGGCAGGCGTGTTGTAGATGTTCTTGGGCGTGTCGTATTGCATCTTGTGGCCCGCGCTCAAGACCACAATGCGGTCGGCCAGCGTCATCGCCTCCACTTGGTCGTGGGTGACATAGATGATGGTGGCGCCCAAGCGCTGGTGCAAGCGCTTGATCTCGGTGCGCATTTCGGTGCGCAACTGGGCGTCCAGATTGCTCAGCGGCTCATCGAACAAAAACACCTTGGGTTGGCGCACGATGGCGCGGCCAATGGCCACCCGTTGGCGCTGCCCGCCTGACAACGCGGCGGGCTTGCGCTCCAGCATGTGATCAATGCGCAACAAGCGGGCGGCGTCCATCACCCGGCGGTCAATCTCATCGGCTGGCGTGCCCCGCAGGCGCAGGCCAAAGGCCATGTTGTCGTACAGACTCTTGTGTGGGTACAGCGCGTAATCCTGAAACACCATTGCGATGTCGCGGTTGCGGGGTGGCTCGTCATTCACGCGCTTGCCGTCGATGACCACATCGCCGCCACTGATCTCTTCCAAGCCGGCAATCATGCGCAGCAAGGTGGATTTGCCGCAGCCCGAGGGCCCCACGAACACGACGAACTCGCCGTGCTCAATGTGCAAGTCCATGCCATGAATGATGACGTTCTTGCCGTCGTAGGTCTTTCGAACCTGTTGGAGTTCTACGCTTGCCATCTCAATACCCTTGACTTTGAATTTGAATGTCCTGCGCCCGAATGGCCGACAGAACAGCGGCGTTTTGACGCATCAGCA
>JBBKVN010000546.1:0-3608 GCA_037968455.1 Rhodoferax sp. | reverse complement strand
CCCCCGGCCGCCATGTTGCCAATGGGCTCGTCCATGTGTTCGCGAAAGTAGCGTTCAATGGAGTGAATGGCCTGGGTCTGTGCCTCTTTGGAGATCTCGATGGTCATGGGATGTGGGGGGTAAAACTGGCCGAATGCCAAGGCACAGCATAGACCAAACCCAGCCGGCCAACCCCTGTTTAACGCACGCGGTTGACCAGAAACACGCCGCCCAGGGCCATGGCGCCGCCCGCGATCAGGCTGGGGTTCACGGGTTCGTTCAGCACCAGCCAGCTGATCAGCACTGCAAACACGGGCACCAGGTTGTTGAACACCACCGTGCGCGCAGCCCCCAGTTGGCGAATGCCTTCGTAGTACCAGACAAAGGCCAACGCCGTGCCCGACCGACTGCGTCAACTGCGACAAGTCCCCACGGGTCACCACCACCCACACGCTCACAAGCCCACAAGCCCACAAGCCCACAAGCCCACAAGCCCACAAGCCCACAAGCCCACAAGCGCCGCGCCCACGCCCACGCCCAACCAGCGCGTGATGGATTGCCGCTCACCCATCAGCGCGGCGGCCACCATCAGCGTGACCGCCGGGTTAAGGGCCACGATTGGCGAGGTGCGCCCGGCCGGCATGAGCGCCCGCGAGCGCGAGAAGGCCGTGGCGCCGGAATCGAACACGCGACAGATGGACATGGGCCTGAGGTTGAGAAAATTTCGCCAGGATAGGCGACAAGGTTTGCGCACCGACCAGCATGGAACCCATGATCGGGAGGCCCGCAAACAGCAGGCCGAAGAAAACCAGCAGGGTCAACATGGGGCAACTCCGGTGAAGTCGTTCAGTTCGCGCAACACCGCGGCCAACTGGTGCCTGGCCATGAGCGCCATGGCCAGCGGCAGGGTCCAGCAGTTACTTGTTGACCATTGATGTCCAACGCATGGTCCCCTAGAGCGAATAGCCTTCAAGGCCGGCGCAGCGGAGTTTCTGGAGAGGCCGGTCAACGACGAGTTGCTGTTAGCACCGAACGCGCCGTTTATCGCGCCGACAACGCGGGTCCCCACACCGTGGGCGCCTGCCCGGCCAAGGCCCTCACATTCAGTCAAAAATCTCGTTTAACCAGGATTTCTTGCGCTCTCTTTTGTAACCGTGCCCCTTGCTGTAGTCAGAGTCTTCAAAGTCTGGTCGGTAGTTGTTCTTGGCCGCTCGCGCAGAATCCGCAGCGGCCGGTGTGGTAACCGTGGACGCACGGTCCAACAGTTTGTCGAGTTCTCCGCGGTCAAGCCAGATGCCGCGGCATGCGGGGCAATAGTCGATTTCAACACCTTGTCGGTCGGTCATCACAAGGGTTGTGTCAGGGCAGCTAGGGCATTTCATTTGGATCCTTCGTGGAATGGGTAGGTATGTTTTGCGGGTTGTGCAGGCTGGGACAGGGCTACTGGGCCCATGCCACTGCAGTTCCGACCAGGGCGAGTGAGCCAACGGCCGTCAGTAATTTGGCATCTCGCCGGTTGTCAGCCCTGTAGTCGTGCCATGCGGCATAGAAAATGGCCAGTGCCAACGCAAGCGCGCCAAACTTGATATCCAGGGCGATGAGGTTATTCATTGGAAAACAGAAAGGGTTGAATGGACGTTGTGTGGGATCAAAGTGCGCTACCGCTCTCGGTGTCGAGTGCAGGCTTGGCAACGCGTCCGCGTGTGGGTTTGTGGGTGCGTTGTAGGCTGCGGGTCAAAACCCGGGTTGCACGGATCAGCGACCGGTCGAGTGCGGTTCGCCAGTCCTGCGCGAGAGAGGCAATAACTACGGTGCCGGCGGTGTCGGTTTTCAGCTCAAGCTGGCAGCGTTTGTCTACGCCGCCCCGAGGGCCGTTGACGTCTGAGAACTGCACCTTTGCATGCGGCACAAATGTTGTCAGGCGACGCAGAGCGAAGCGCACCCGCTCCAAAGACAAATCGCGCATTTGCGCGCCGTCGACATCGCGGGATTCAAAAACAACTCTCATGGCGTTTCTCCTGTCGTTGAAAGATGTGCAGACGATAGGGGAATGTTTGATTCATAAAAAGCAGATAATTTCGAATCGATATTCCCTAAAAACCTGAATATGTCCCAGCCATTCAATTACAAGCATCTGTATTACTTTTGGGTGGTTGCCAAAGAAGGCGGAATTTCGCGGGCTGCAGAAAAGTTGGACATGGCGGTACAAACGGTCAGTGCCCAAGTGCGTGAACTGGAGCGCTCGCTGGGATACGCCTTGCTCAAACCGGCCGGACGCGGACTGGTGCTGACCGAGGCCGGATTGGCCGCCATGCAGCAGGCGGACCTGATTTTCCAGCTCGGCGAGAGTCTGCCGATGCGTGTGCGTGATGCCGTGAGCGCACCGACGGTGCGCTTGGCGGTTGGCATCTGCGACGGCCTGCCCAAACTAGTGGTTCACCGGCTGTTGTTGCCCGTGATCACGGAGCCGCATCTGCGCATGCTGTGCCATGAGGGCGAATTGGATGACCTGCTGGGCGACTTGGCGCTGCACCGGCTGGATGTTGTGATGTCAGACCGGCCTGCACCGGTGAATCCCAATATCAAGCTCTATAGCCACAACATGGGCTCGTCCACCATTGGCTGGTATGGCACGCCGAGTTTGGTGGAGGCGGCGAGCAAAGATTTTCCGCAAAGCCTTGCCGATGTGCCCGTGTTACTACCGACGGCGCACACTGCGGTGCGCGACCGATTGGACCAATGGTTTGAGAAACGTGCGATCCGCCCACGCATAGTGGGGGAGTTTGAGGACAGCGCCTTGCTCAAGACCTTTGGGGCGAGCGGCATGGGAATATTTCCCGCCGCCGAATGGGTGCACGACGATCTGCTGTCGCATTACGCGGTGCGGCGCCTGGGTCCGTGCGAGGGGGTTGCTGAACAATTTTTCGCGATTGGGACTGAAAAGAAGGTGCAGCACCCGCTGGTGCAACGATTGTTGCAACCAGCGCTTTAGAAATCGCGCAAGCGTCAGGTCAAGCTTTGGAACTGCGCAAGCTCAGACACATCTTGGTACTAATAAACACTAGGATCACCGCCAGCCCGCAGATGAGCAGGTGCAACTTGTTGGCCACAACGGCCAACAGGAAATACATTGCACGCAGATCCAGAATCGGCCCGCGCCACATTGCCGCGCAAGGTATCCAGCGGCTGAGTCCGCCTCAGCGCGTGTAGGGTTGCGGTGTCGGGTTCGCTGAAGTGTTTGGGGTGTACATGGTGTTGATAAGTTAAATTGGCCGCTAGCGCCCGTCACACATGCAGGAGTAGCTATCAATTTTGATTTTTCTCCCGGGCTGGGTGGACTGGAGTCACTTGGCTTTGCGCTGGCGCGCGGGCTTGTGCCAGTACTGAAACTCATCTTCATGGACCTCAATGTCCACTTCCATGATGCGCGCCTGCAGTCGCTCTTGCACGTCGGACACCGCCTTGTTGTACACCAGCGGCCCCAACTCCTCCAGAAAAAATCCCAGCAAGCCCCCGGCCGCCATGTTGCCAATGGGCTCGTCCATGTGTTCGCGAAAGTAGCGTTCAATGGAGTGAATGGCCTGGGTCTGTGCCTCTTTGGAGATCTCGATGGTCATGGGATGTGGGGG
>JBBKVN010000545.1:0-11253 GCA_037968455.1 Rhodoferax sp. | reverse complement strand
TTTGCCTCGCCCTCAGCATGTCGCTGGTCGGCTCCTATGTGGCGCTGTCCAAACCTCTGGTCGCCGCCTTACCTGTTTTTTTGCTGGCATGGATGCGGTTTGGCATTGGCGGGTTGGCCATCGTGCATTGGCTGAAAAAGCCTGCTGATGAAGCACCTTTGAGCTTTCGCACCAAAAAGCTCATCTTTCTGGAGTCGTTTCTCGGCAACTTCATGTTTTCGATCTGCATGCTCTACGGTGTGAGCATGACAAGTGCAATTTCCGCTGGTGTGATCATGGCCTCCATCCCCGCGGTGGTGGCCTTGATGAGTTGGGCGTTTCTGCGCGAGAAAATTAGCACGAGAGTGTGGCTCTCAATTGCACTCGCCGCTTTTGGGATTGCCTTGGCATCACTATCAAAACAAGAGCACCTTCCGCACGCTGGTCAAGGGCAGGATGCCAATTCGTCTCATGCAAACATGCTGCTGGGAAATTTACTGGTGTTTGCGGCCGTCTTGTGTGAATCCGCCTACGCCGTTATTGGGAAAAAGCTAAGCGGCACCATGAGCGCCAAACGGATCACCTCGCTTATCAACCTATGGGGTTTTATCTTGATGACACCGATGGGCCTCTACTGGGCGTTTCATTTTTCATTCGCCGCAGTGAAACCAGGCATCTGGGTGTTGCTCGTTTTTTATGCGCTGGCCGCCAGTGTCTGGACCGTCTGGCTCTGGATGACCGGTCTTCGTTCAGTCCCCGCCGCCAAGGCCGGGGTCTTTATGGTGCTATTGCCCATATCGGCAGCTCTGGTCGGCGTCTTTGCACTGGGTGAAACCGTCAGCACCATGCAAATCATCGCATTTGCCATTTGTCTGGCTGGCGTGGTGCTTGCCACACTGCCAGCCAGAGCAGCGCGCCTTTAGCCAAGTTTGCTGGAGGCGACCACCATCCCGTCTTCGTCGGCGTAAAGCCAATCGCCAGGCCGAACCCACACGCCCTGAATCTGCACCGCCACGTTGGACTCCCCGGCATTTCTCTTTTCTGTCGGGAGTGGCATGCTGGCTAGCGCACGAATGCCAATGTCAAACTCGGCCAATTCACTGACATCGCGCACGCAGCCGTCCACCACCACACCGGCCCAGCCGTTTCTGGCCGCCGCAGCGCCCAGGTTGCCGCCCAACAAGGCCCGGCGAAGGGAGCCGCCGCCGTCCACCACCAAGACCTTGCCAATGGGTCCATCGGGTGAGTCCACCAGTCCGGGCGAGTCCACTGCGGCTTTAACCAGCGAGTTGTCCTCGAAACACTTCACGGTCTCGACCGGGCCACTGAACCGCGGAGCAGCCCCATAGTCTCGAAACACAGGTGGCAGCACCCGAAAGACGCCGGACGAATCATTTTTATGATCGTCACATAAATCACAAGTAGCTATGGAGTCGGGCATGCCGGTGAACCTTTCTGGCAAATAAATGAATCAGGGCTGAAAAAAACATGAAAAAAGACAGTTTCTCCAATGAAATAAGCACTATTCCTATTGGAAGCCCCCCCATTCTCTATTAGCATCCTCTCTGCCAGCGAAGAAGCCATTTTTTTCTGGTGATCAATCAACTACTGGAAGGACAAAAAATCATGGCAACTGCAACCAAGGCGCCGGCAAAGAAAGCTGCACCCGCAAAAAAAGCAGCCCCGGCTAAAGCCGCTGCTCCAGCGAAAAAAGTCGTAGCAGCGAAAAAAACAACTGCCGCTGCCCCTGCGAAAAAGACGGTCGCCGTCAAAAAAGCAGCTGCGCCAAAAGCACCCGCCAAAAAGCGCACTGCCAACGCGGCCTTCATGAAAGCCTTGACACCAAGCGCCGCGCTGGCCGCTGTTGTTGGCTCAACGCCACTGGCTCGCACTGAAGTGGTCAAGCAATTGTGGGTTTACATCAAAAAGCACAAGCTGCAGGATGCCGTCAACAAGCGCATGATCAACGCCGATGCCAAGCTGAAAGAAGTCTTCGGCAAGATGCAAGTGTCGATGTTCGAGATGGCTGGCCTGATCGGCAAGCACCTCAAATAATCAGCACCTGCTGCTATGAAAAAACCGGCCTATCGCCGGTTTTTTTGTCTCCGCTAGAAGAGCGAGCGCCAACATCTATGCGGGTTTATCTGGAGCCTTTTGCACCATTTTTGGGCAAAAACCTTCAAACTGATTGATAGAATTTGACCATTCAGTCAATGAATCATAAGTTCAGCTGCACTGACATCCTCATTACATATCTACCCAAATATGGCAATTCAACATACACGTCCTCCACGATGATCCGCTTCCTCCTCACTCGCTTTAGTTTGATCATTCCGACCTTTATCGGCATGACGCTGGTTGCGTTCTTTCTGATTCGCATGGTTCCAGGCGATCCGATTGAGACGCTCGCTGGAGAACGCGGCATTGATGCTGAACGGCACGCCGTACTGCTCAAAGAATACGGACTTGACCGTCCAGTGATTGTTCAATATGGTGTCTATATTGGCAAAGTACTTCAAGGTGATCTGGGCACATCACTCATCACTCACGCGCCAGTGCTGGACGAGTTCATGGCCCTGTTCCCCGCAACCATTGAACTGGCCGTTTGCGCCATTCTCTTTGCGTTGTTGCTTGGCATACCTGCCGGCATCATTGCAGCGGTAAAGAGGAACTCATTCCTCGACCATGGCGTCATGGGCGTATCCCTCACCGGCTACTCGATGCCGATTTTCTGGTGGGGCTTGCTGCTGATTCTGCTGTTCTCGGTACAACTGGACCTGACGCCAGTCTCCGGACGCATCTCGGTGATGTACTTCATAGAGCCCGTAACCGGCTTCCTGTTGATCGACACCTGGCTGGCCGGCGAAAAAGCAGCCTTTTGGTCAGCCGTGACCCATTTGATACTGCCCACGATTGTGCTGGGCACCAATCCGCTGGCGGTCATTGCGCGCATGACCCGCTCTGCGATGCTGGAAGTGCTCGGCGAGGACTACATTCGCACCGCTCGCGCCAAGGGGCTTTCCAATATGCGTGTGGTGGCCCTACACGCCTTGCGCAACGCCCTCATTCCGGTGGTCACCGTGATTGGCTTGCAGGTTGGCGTTTTGTTCACTGGCGCCATCCTGACCGAGACCATTTTTTCCTGGCCTGGTGTGGGCAAATGGATGATCGAGGCCATCGGGCGCCGCGACTATCCCGTTTTACAGGGCGGCATGCTTTTGCTCGGCATCATCGTGATGATGGTCAACCTGCTGGTTGACGTGACTTACGGCATCATCAATCCCCGCATAAGGCACTAATCGTGAGTTCCACTATTGACAATCCGGCGCTTGAGCCGCCTCGCCCCCTGCGTGAATTCTGGTCTTACTTCAGCGCCAACAAAGGTGCAGTGGCAGGGCTGATCATTGTGTTGGGCGTGCTATTGATGGCCGCCTTTGCGCCCTGGCTGGCACCCTATTCACCCGACATCACCAACCCCGAGGTCTTTCTAACGCCACCCGCGTGGCAAACCGGCGGTTCCAGCGCCCACCTGTTGGGCACCGACGCCATTGGCCGCGACATTTTGTCCCGCCTGATCCATGGCGCCAGACTGTCGCTGGCCATCGGCTTGGCGGTGGTCACCTTGTCAGTCATTCTGGGCACCGTTTTGGGGCTGACTGCAGGTTACTTTCGAGGCATTTTTGAAGTGGCCGTCATGCGCGTGATGGACATCATTCTGACCTTGCCCAGCTTGCTGTTGGCCATTGTGATTGTGGCCATTTTGGGACCAGGTTTGATGAACGCCATGTTGGCGGTGGCCATTGTGGTCCTGCCGCATTACGTGCGTATCACCCGTGCGGCGGTTATCACTGAGATGTCCAAAGACTATGTGACGGCCGCCCGAATGAATGGCGCTGGCCACCTTCGCCTGATGTTCAATGAGGTGCTGCCCAACTGCACCGCACCTTTGATTGTTCAAGCCTCGCTGGGTATCTCAACCGCCATTCTTGATGCGGCAGCACTGGGCTTTCTCGGCCTAGGTGCCCAGCCACCGTCGCCTGAATGGGGAACCATGCTGGCCGACGCCCGTGAATTTGTGCTGCGCGCCTGGTGGGTGGTGACCTTCCCGGGACTGGCTATTCTGATTACTGTACTGGCATTCAATTTGCTTGGTGATGGTCTGCGCGATGCGTTCGACCCCAAATTGAAGCGCTGAAAGCACCACTATGCCCTTATTAGAAATTGAAAACCTGTCCGTGGAGTTTCCCTCCAAGAACAGCGTCATGCATGCCGTTGACGGCGTGAGCCTGAGCCTGGAAGCAGGCGATGTGCTCGGCATTGTGGGCGAGTCCGGGTCCGGCAAGAGCGTCACGATGATGGCATTGATGGGCCTCGTGTCGTACCCCGGTCGTGTCACAGCGGACAAACTCCGTTTTGACGGCCACGACCTCTTGTCGCTGTCGCAAAGTGAGCGCAACAAGCTCATTGGCAAAGACGTGGCCATGATCTTTCAGGACCCCACCACCAGCTTGAACCCCTGCTTCACGGTTGGCTTTCAACTGGCCGAAACACTCAAGCTTCATTTGGGAATGAATGGCGCAGCCGCCAAAAAACGCTCTATCGAATTGCTGGAGCAAGTCGGTATTCCGGCCCCAGAGAAGCGCCTCAAGGACTACCCGCACCAAATGTCGGGCGGCATGAACCAGCGCGTGATGATTGCCATGGCGATTGCCTGCAACCCAAAGCTGTTGATCGCGGACGAGCCCACCACCGCGTTGGATGTGACCATTCAGGCCCAAATACTGGACTTGCTGCGCAGCCTGCAAAAAGAGCGCGGCATGGCCTTGGTCATGATCACGCACAACATGGGCGTGGTGTCGGAAATGGCCCAGCGCGTGGCCGTCATGTACGCCGGCCAAGTGATGGAAGAGCGCAGCGCGCAGACCATTTTCACGGTTCCACAACACCCTTACACCGAAGCTCTATTGGCGGCCATGCCTGAGCGCAGCGACGGACTCTCCCGACTGGCCACCATTCCCGGCATGGTGCCCGGGCTTTATGACCGTCCTGCCGGCTGCCTGTTTGCGCCCCGGTGCACTTACGCTGACGACAGTTGCCGGGCACAACGCCCACCGCTGCGTGCGTGGCAAGACGGCATGGTGCGATGCCACTACCCGCTGGCTGACGCCAATAAAGGTGGCGTCCAATCGGCGGCCCCTGTGATGGCAGGAGCGCTCCAATGAACACTGCCGTGCAAGAAAAAAAGATCGCATCAGCCAATTCCGCCACGCCCGTCGTGGTCGCCAAAGACCTGCGCCAAGTCTACAAAATTGGGCGGGGCTTCATGAAAGAGCCGGACCACCTGCAGGCCGTGGGCGGAGTCTCGTTCTCCGTGGACGCCGGCAAGACCTTGGCCGTTGTCGGTGAGTCCGGCTGCGGAAAATCCACCCTTGCGCGCATGGTGTCGCTGATTGAAACGCCAACCGCTGGCGAGCTGAGGTTGACCAACGTCAACGTACTCACCGCAACACCCGTGGAGCGCAAGGCGCTTCGCCAGGCGGTGCAAATGGTGTTTCAAAACCCGTTTGGCTCCCTGAACCCACGCAAGAAAATTGGCGCGGTTCTGGAGGCCCCGCTGGAGATCAACACAACGATGACGGCTGCCGAGCGCGCCGACAAAGCCCGCGCCATGCTGGCCCTGGTCGGACTGCGGCCTGAGCACTACGACCGCTATCCCCATATGTTTTCCGGCGGTCAGCGCCAACGCGTGGCCATTGCCCGCGCCTTGATGCTCAACCCGTCCTTGATCGTGGCGGATGAACCCGTGTCGGCTCTGGATGTCTCCATTCAGGCCCAGGTGCTCAACCTACTGGCAGACCTTCAGCAAGAACTGGGCTTGGCCTATCTCTTTATCTCCCACGATCTCGGCGTGGTTCGCCATATTGCCCACGACGTGTTGGTCATGTACTTGGGTCATGCGGTGGAGCAAGGCGAAAAGAATGCGATCTTTGCCCAACCGCTTCACCCCTACACCCAGGCCCTACTGGCCTCTACCCCCGGTATCGTGGGCACCGGTGACTCGCGCAAGCGCATTGTGCTCAGCGGCGAATTGCCATCGCCCCTGAATCCACCCAGAGGTTGCGTTTTTTCAACACGCTGCCCCAACGTGACCGCAAGATGCCGGGCAGAGCGCCCGGTACTGCGCGAGCTTGTGGGCCGACAAGTCGCCTGCCATGAGGCAGAACAATTTATCCAACCCGCTGCTTAGCAGCAATAACCCAGAGGAGTCCACCAGATGACACAATCCAAGTCAATCTTTCGACGAAAACTAGCCATAAAGCCCACCGTGCTTTGCGCGCTGGCCTTACCCGCCCTGATGGCGCTGGCCCCTGCGTCTGCTAAGACGCTGGTTTATTGCTCTGAAGGCAGCCCGGAGAACTTCTACCCCGGCGTCAATACAACAGGAACATCTTTCGACGCCAGCGAACAAATTTACGACAACATAGTCAAATTTGAGCGCGGCGGCACCAAAGTCGTCCCTGGTCTGGCAGAAAGCTGGACCATTTCACCCGACGGACTGGAATACACCTTCAAGCTGCGCAAGGGCGTGAAGTGGCAGTCCAACAAAAATTTCAAACCCAGCCGTGACTTCAACGCCGATGACGTGATGTTCATGATTGAGCGTCAGTGGATCGAGAGCGACCCCTACTTCAAGGTCACCAGCTCCAACCACGCCTACTTTGGCGACATGGGCATGCCCAAGTTGCTCAAAAGCGTGGACAAGGTCGACGAGCACACCGTCAAGTTCACCTTGACCAAGCCCGAGGCACCCTTCTTGGCCAACATGGCCATGCAATGGGCCGGTGTTCAGTCCAAAGAGTACGCGATTGCCATGCTGAAGGCGGGCACGCCTGAGAAGATCGACCAAGAGCCAGTTGGCACCGGCGCGTTCATGTTGGTCCAGTACCAAAAAGACGCCATCATTCGCTACAAAGCCTTCCCACAATACTGGGCCGGCAAAGCGAAGATTGATGACCTGATATTTGCCATCACCCCTGACGCCTCGGTCCGCTGGGCCAAGTTGCAAAAGGGTGAGTGCCATGTCATGCCCTACCCCAACCCAGCCGACTTGCCCGCCATGAAGAAGGACAGCAGTGTCACGATTCTGGAGCAACCTGGCTTGAACGTGGGCTACCTGGCCTACAACACCACCAAAAAGCCGTTTGACGATGTGCGCGTGCGCAAAGCCGTGAACATGGCCATCAACAAGCAAGCCATTGTGGACGCGGTCTATTTGGGCACTGGCATTCCTGCCACCAACCCAATTCCACCAAGCATGTGGTCTTACAACAAGTCCATCAAGGACGACGCGTTTGACCCGGCGGCGGCCAAGAAACTGCTGGCCGCTGCCGGTTTGCCTGATGGTTTTTCCACCGACCTCTGGGCCATGCCCGTTCAGCGTCCCTACAACCCCAATGCCAAGCGCATTGCCGAGTTGATGCAAGCGGACTTGGCCAAGGTTGGCATCAAGGCCGAAATCAAGAGCTTTGAGTGGGGCGAGTACCGCAAGCGTATGCAAGCGGGCGAGCACCAGATGGGCATGTTGGGCTGGACCGGTGACAACGGAGATCCAGACAACTTCCTGAACACCTTGCTCGGTTGCACATCGGCCAAGTCCAATGGCTCTAACGTTGCCAAGTTCTGTGATCCGAAGTTCGAAGAGCTGGTCCAGAAGGCCAAGGTAGTGACCAACATCGCTGAGCGTACCAAGCTGTACGAACAAGCACAGGTGATCTTCAAGGAACAAGCGCCTTGGTTCACCATCGCTCACGCCGTGCAGTTGAAGCCCGTGCGCAATGAAGTCATTGACTTCAAATTGAGTCCATTTGGACGTCACACTTTTTACGGTGTTGACATCAAATAAGAACCCCATCAGGTAATCAAAAAAGGCCGGGTATCCGGCCTTTTTTATGTGCAATTAGTGCCTCTAGCGCAATAAAAGCATAGACATATCGCTACATTATCAATAGCAGTTAAATCGATTCTTTTCGCAGCAAGGCCGCATCAGTCACCGCACTCAAGGTGCCCCGTGTGCTGATCACTTCCGGGTCTAGCATGACCTCAATCAAACTGCCCTCCTCGCGCTCCAAGGCAGCCAGCAAAGCAGGCTCGAACTCTTCTGTGCGGGTAATGCGAACCCCCACATAACCGTAGGCATTGGCCAAGCCAGCAAAGTCCGGGTTCTTCAATTGGGTGCCGGTGGTGTGTCGTGGGTACTCCCGCTCCTGGTGCATGCGAATCGTGCCAAACATGCTGTTATTCAACAGCACCACAATCGTTTTCGCGCCGTATTGGGTCGCCGTGGCCAGCTCCTGTCCGTTCATCAAAAAGTCACCATCGCCGGCAATGGTGAACGCCAATCGGCCCGTCGTGATCGCTGCCGCAATGCCCGCCGGCACGCCGTAGCCCATGGCGCCATTGGTCGGTGCCAACTGTGTTTTATGGCCTTTGACTAGCCCGTGGTGCACGTAAAAGCGGTGAATCCAGCTGGCGAAATTGCCGGCACCGTTGGTCAGAACCACATCCTCGGGCAGGTGCTTTTGCAGTGTGGCAACGATGGCTGGCATGTCAATGTCACCCGGCAGCGCCTGCGGCACCAGGTTGGCCAGGTAGTCGGCATGGGCGTCGTCGGCCAAGCCCTCCCACGGCAGCGTCACCGGCGCGGTCAATACCTCCAGCGACCGGGCGGCGGCGTTCATAGTCGCGTTGATGGCCAAGTCGGCCATGTAGACGCGGTTCAACTCCTCGGCACTGGCATGAATGTGCACCAGTTTTTGTTTGGGCCGAGGTGCTTCGAGCAGGGTGTAGCCGCCGCTGGTCATCTCGCCCAAGCGCGGGCCAATGGCGATGATCAGATCACTGTCCTTGATGCGCGCTGCCAACTTGGGGTTGATGCCAATGCCCACGTCACCGGCGTATAAGGGGTGGTGGTTGTCAAACGTGTCCTGAAAGCGAAATGCGTTGCCCACCGGCAGCTTCCAGTTCTCTGCAAAGCGCTGCAGGGCTTGCGCCGCCTGCACCGTCCAGCCACCACCGCCGGCAATGACGAAGGGTCGCTCTGCTTTTAATAGCATCTCCCGCAGGGTGCGCAGGGCGCCGGGGTCACTCCAGGCCTCAACGGCTTCCACACGTGGCAGGGCGGCTGGCACAACGCCCGTCATCGGGTGCGCGACGATCGCCTGCGTCAACATGTCTTCGGGCAGCACCAACACCACCGGGCCCGGCCGGCCATTCATGGCCGTGGCAAAGGCGCGGGCCACGTACTCAGGAATGCGCCGGGCATCGTCAATGCGCTCCACCCGTTTGGCAAACCCTTTGGTGCTGGGGCCGAAGAAGCTCTGGTAATCCACTTCTTGGAAAGCTTCGCGGTCACGCGTGTCGCTGGCCACGTCACCCACAAACAACACCATGGGGGTTGAGTCCTGAAACGCAGTGTGAACGCCAATGGAGGCGTTGGTGGCCCCCGGCCCCCGGGTGACAAAACACACGCCGGGGCGCCCGGTCAGCTTACCGTGGGCCTCGGCCATGAAGGCGGCCCCGCCCTCTTGCCGGTTGATGATGAACTGGATGTCTTTCTGGTGCAGGTGAAACCCGTCCAACACCGCCAAATAACTCTCACCTGGCACCCCAAACGCATGGGTCACGCCTTGGGCCATCAAACACTCCACCAACAAGTGGCCTGCAATCTTTGTCGTCATGTCTTCTTTCTTGTGTCAAATCAGTTTCAAACCGCCTTGGCGCGGCCCGCGGTGCGAAAGCCCACACCCAGCGCGGCCACCACGCTCAGCAACAGCACCACCGCGGCACCCAGCAAGGTGGCGCCGTACCAGCCCCGGTCCATGAACACGCCAAACAACACGGGGGAGATGGCAAAACCCACATCCAGGCCAGAGTACACCATGCCATACACCCGCCCCGTGGCGCCCTTGGGCGTTGCTTTCTTGATCATCATGTCCCGCGATGGGCCGCCAATGCCCACGGCAAAACCCGTGGCGGCCAGCACCACCATGGTGCCCGTGGCGCCAAACAAACCCGTGGCGCACAGGGCCAGCAAAAAGGCGCCGGCCGTCATGGCAATCGCCACCACACGGTCGCTGTTGACCGCACGGGCCGCAATAAAGCCGCCCACAAACATGCCCACCGCACCACACAGCATGTAGGCAGTTAGCGTCAACGTGGCCGCCTCAAAGCTGATGCCGTGCATGGCTTTCAGAATGGACACCGAAAAACTCTGAATCACCGCCAGCGTCATGGTGGACAGCAAGAAAAAGCTGAAACACCACCACACTACCGGCAGCTTCATAAACGCCATGCTGTGCTCCGTGGGTCCATTGGCTGGGTGTTGAACCGCCTGAGTACTGAGCTTGTCGCGGTGCAGGTAAAGCAGTGCAAAAATGACCATATACATGATGGCCGCCGCCACATAGGCCGCACGCCAGTTGTACAAACTGGTGATACCGGCCATGAACACCGGGGCCGCCGCCCAACCCAAATTGCCCGTGAGCCCATGCGCGCTAAAGGCATGGCCCAAGCGCGGTGCTGACACCCGTTGGTTCAATATCGTGAAATCCACCGGGTGAAAGATGGCGTTGCCCAAACCCGCCAAGGCCGCCACACCAATCAAACCGGTGTAACCCGTTACCAGAGACGCCAGCCCGCAAGCCACGACAAAAATGGCCAACGCGGCAAACAAAAGCGGCCGGGCACCCACCCGGTCCACCAAAAACCCGGCGCTGGCCTGCCCCAAACCAGACACGATGAAAAACGTGCTCATCAACAAGCCCAGTTGCGAGAAGCTCAGGCCAAACTCGGTCATGAAGACCGGAAACATCAGCGGCAACAGCAAATGCGCAAAGTGCGAACTGCCATGCGCCAAACCGACCAAACCAATGATGGTGGCGTCTTGTTTCAAGGGGACGTGCGAAGCGGAAGACAAAGTGGCAGAAGTCATGCCGCAATGGTACGAGGCGACACCCGCGTGCGCTATCCGACAAATAGACAATAATTACCGAATATCTGCCAAACCAAGCACGCCACCGCTCATGAAACGCCGCCACACCCTGACGCCCGAACCCATTGGCGACACCGACCCGGTCGCCCCCACGCCAGCGCGCCCGGTGCGCAGCCGCACCCGGGCGCTGGCGGTGACTTGAATCAGGCCTTGCGCGCAGTAAGCCAGTTGGGCCCACGCGTGAAAGTGGGGCTCAAAGTGGGCATCCACCGCCAGCGCCCGGG
>JBBKVN010000544.1:0-4245 GCA_037968455.1 Rhodoferax sp. | reverse complement strand
CCGCAGGTTGTTTGCCCTTCATCTCAGTGCACCAGCGCTCACTGCCAATCTCGGCGGCACAGCCGCTGACCAGCACCATCAGCGCGGCCATGAGACTCAAAACAGTGGATCTCATCAAGATATTCATAGGTTTTCCTCCAAAACAGGCGAAAGGCCGCGGGGTGGAACCCCAAACGACAACGCCCACAATGACTATCAATTAAATAGCTACTTGCGCTGGGGTGACGGGCGCCAGAGCCACTTCTCTTCACAATTTTCTATTTGTACCGCCAACGTCGGCTCAAGTGCGATATTTCAGCATACCCTGCCGGGCTCGCAGGAGGCGCCGTTCAAGACCGGAGAGGCCCCAATTCGTGTGACGATTGGTAAACGCCGTCGATTCAACGCGGCAGTGGCGTCTTGATTCGGGCCGACTATTCGCTCAATGACGCCAGTTCCGTCTCAACCCGGCCCTGCGCCATGGCCATGACCTCCCGCGCAGGCTGACCCTTGAGGCGGTGATCGCTCCAGACTTGGCGCCAGCGGCGTGATCCCGCCAAACCATGGCGCAAACCCAGCATGTGGCGGGCAATTGAATACCAAGGCGTGCCATGGGCGGCCGCTTCCCGCTCCATGTAGGCCACCATCTCGGCCTCCACACACTCGCGAGTTAACTCGGTGGGGGCGGCGCCAT
Source organism: Rhodoferax sp. (assembly GCA_037968455.1). Taxonomy (GTDB): domain Bacteria; phylum Pseudomonadota; class Gammaproteobacteria; order Burkholderiales; family Burkholderiaceae_C; genus Rhodoferax. The sequence continues at coordinate 3,572 of JBBKVN010000544.1, read as the reverse complement.
AAAAGGCGGCGTCCCATTCGCTCAGCCACCAGGGGTTGTGGTAGGCCTCGCGGCCCAGCATGGCGCCGTCCAGGTGCTGCAACTGCTCGGCCACCTGCACCGTGGTGGTGATGCCGCCGTTGACGACGATAGTCAGTTCAGGGAAGTCACGTTTGAGCTGGTGCACCACGTCATAACGCAGCGGTGGAATCTCGCGGTTTTCTTTGGGCGACAAGCCCTTGAGCCAGGCATTTCGAGCATGCACGATGAAGGTGGTGCAACCCGCGTCATTCAAAGTGCCCACAAAGTCCCGCACAAACCCGTAGCTCTCGTCTTTGTCAATGCCAATGCGGTGTTTGACCGTGACCGGGATCTGCACCACGTCCAGCATGGCTTTGACGCCGTCGGCCACCAACGCGGCTTCGTTCATCAGGCAGGCGCCAAAAGCGCCGCGCTGCACCCGCTCGCTGGGGCAGCCGCAGTTCAAATTGATCTCGTCGTAGCCCCATTGCTCACCCAACTGGGCGCAATGCGCCAGATCAGCCGGCTCGCTACCGCCCAACTGCAGTGCGACGGGATGCTCCTCGGCGTTAAAACGCAGGTGACGCGCCACGTCGCCATGGATCAGCGCACCGGTGGTGACCATTTCTGTGTACAACAAGGCGTGGCGCGACAGCAAACGGTGCAGATAGCGGCAATGCCTGTCAGACCAGTCCATCATGGGCGCAACGGACAACTTCCAACGGTCGGGGGAAATAAGGGTAAGGCTCGACATAAGCCCCCGATTATCCCAGTCTGCGCCAGCAGCGTCGGTTCTTGACATGGGTCAACTGATCCAATGCCCTGACATGCCACAGTCAGACCTGAATTCGCCTACACGCTCACCCTGTTGTGCCCACTGATTCAGACCCCCCTCATCCCCCCAATCCCCCCACCGACGCGGCGGGGCGCGTTGCCGTGTTTACCGCGCGAGGTTTGACTAAAACTTATCAGATGGGCGAGGTCAAGGTCCACGCTTTGCAAGACGTGGACCTGAGTGTCTACCGGGGCGAATTCATTGTGTTGCTGGGCCCCTCGGGCAGTGGTAAGTCCACCTTGTTGAATATTTTGGGCGGCCTGGACCGCCCCAGCAGCGGTGAAGCCCAGTTTGACGACCATGATCTGGCGGTGGCCACTGACGCGGAACTGACCGAGTACCGGCGCGAACATGTTGGCTTTGTGTTTCAGTTCTACAACCTGATTCCCAGCCTGACGGTGCGGGAAAACGTGCAACTGGTGACCGACATCTGTGAGAACCCCATGCCCGCCGAAGAAGCGCTGGGCATGGTGGGCCTGGCGGACCGGCTGGACCACTTTCCTTCCCAGCTCTCCGGCGGTGAGCAACAGCGCGTCGCCATTGCGCGGGCCATTGTGAAACGCCCCCAAGTGCTGCTGTGTGACGAACCCACCGGTGCGCTGGACTACATCACCGGCAAACTGGTGCTGGAGGTAATTGAGAAAATCAACGCCGAGTTGGGCACCACGACCATTGTCATTACCCACAACGCGGCCATTGGCGGCATGGCAGACCGGGTGCTTTACCTGGGAGGCGGGCGCATTCAGCGGGTTGAGCCGAACGCCCACAAGGTCAAACCTTCCGAGCTGGCGTGGTGAGAAACACCGGGTGAAAGCGCTCAACCGCAAACTGCTGCGCGACCTGCGCCTGATGTGGAGCCAGGCGCTCACCATCGCGCTGGTGGTGGCCAGCGGCGTGGCCGGGTTTATTGCCAGCTTCAGCGCCTATGACTCGCTGTCGTGGTCGCGGGATCGTTACTACGCCGATGCGCGTTTTGCCGACGTATTTGCCAACCTGAAACGTGCCCCGCTGGCGCTGGAGCGCCAATTGGCTGCGCTGCCCGGCGCCGCGCATGTGGAAACGTCCCTGAAACAAGACGTTCCCATCAGCCTTCCGAATGTGGCAGACCCCATCATTGGGCGCTTGATTGGCCTGGATGCCCAGACGCCCCAGCGGCTGAACAAGGTGGCGCTGCGACGCGGAAAACTGCCAGCACCGCACCAAAGTGGCGCTATCGAGGTGCTGGTCTCAGAAGGCTTTGCCATCGCCCGCCAATTGCACCCCGGGAACCGGATTCACGCCCTCATCAACGGCAAACGCGAAGAACTGCTGATCGTCGGCCTGGCTTTGTCCCCCGAGTACATTTTTGCCGGGCTGTCGGGTTCACCGGACCAGCGAGGTTTTGGCGTTTTCTGGATGGACCACCAAGCTCTGGCCGCCGCCTACAACATGGAGGGTGCCTTTAACCAGGTCGCCGTTCGGCTGGCGCCGGGCGCCACTGAAGGCCCGATCATTGACGGACTGGACCGCTTGCTGGCGCCCTATGGCGGCGTGAGCGCGCATGGGCGTGACCAACAAATGTCGGACGTCATGCTCAGCTCCGAGATCAAACAACAAAAGGCCATGGGCACGGTGTTGCCCAGCATTTTTCTGGCGGTGGCGGGTTTCCTGCTCAACGTCGTGCTGAGTCGCCAGATTGCGACGCAGCGTGAGCAAATTGCGGCGTTGAAAGCACTGGGCTATCACAACCGCGCCATTGGCCAGCATTACCTGACGCTGGTGTTGCTCATCGTGGCGCTGGGCGTGGGCATTGGCATTGCGCTGGGGGCCTGGCTGGGGCACGGCTTCATGGGCTTGTACGCCGAGGCGTTCCGGTTTCCCACGCTGGCTTACCGGGTCAAACCGGTGCTGTTGTTGGCTGCAGTGGGCGTGGCGGTGCTGGCGGCGGTGTTGGCCACCCTGTTTGCCATTCGTGACACGGTTCGACTCGCTCCGGCAGAGGCCATGCGCCCCCCTGCCCCCGGCAATTTCAAGCCCATGCTGTTGGAGCGTTGGGGCCTGCAACACTGGATGAGCCCGGCCGCCCGCATGGTGGTGCGCACCATGGAGCGGCGCCCGCTGCGCACCGGCCTGACCATCTTTGGCATCGCGGCGGCCATGGCCATTGTGATCACGGGTGCCTTTTGGCGAGACGCCATTGGTGAGCTGTTTGACAACCAATTCCACCAAGTCTGGCGGGGTGATGTGTCACTCTCATTGATGGAGGTCAGCCCGGCCCGCGTATTGCAAGACCTGGGCCGGTTGCCCCACGTCACGGCCGTCGAAGGGGCGCGTACCGTGGCCGTGAAACTGGTGAACGCGCACCACCAATGGCGCGGTGCCATTCAGGGCAAACCCGCCCAGCCCGAACTCATGCGTGTGGTGGGGCGCGGTTTTAAAGTGCTGACACCCCCAACAACGGGGTTGTTGATCACCGACCGCCTGGCCAATCGCCTTCAAGTCGTCCCCGGCGACTGGGTTCGGGTGGAATTGCAAGAGGGACGTCGAGAGGTGCTGTCCCTGCAGGTGAGCGGTGTGCTCACTGAAATTCTGGGCATGAACGCCTACATTGAACGCCGCACCCTGAACCGCCTGCTTCGTGAGGGCGATGTCGTCAATCAGGCCACGCTGGCGGTCGAGCGAGGGCATGAGGTGGAACTCCTGAACAACTTGAAGGACTTGCCCAGGGTGGTGGGAGCCGTCAGCAAATCGGTCATGC
>JBBKVN010000543.1:0-2533 GCA_037968455.1 Rhodoferax sp. | reverse complement strand
TGGATGATGGGGAGGGGCGGTTCTAGGTCGGGAACAGACCCAAAGCGGGTCCTCATAGACACCGACCGAACGGCGGGTCAGTGCCCGAGGACGAAACCGCTCGCTATGACGGGTTACGCTGCACTGCGGGTCTACGACCCGCTCCATAGCTGACCTTCATTTTGGCTGACCTTGAAATGTGGAGGTCATTGATCCTATTTCCGGCAATTGCCATGGCGTAAAGCGGCCACAAGCTAGACCGGGCGCCAGTTTCAACGGACTTACCGAGGTCACCAAATGGGTGAGGCAAAAAGGCGTCAACTTGCGGTTCAAACACAGGCCCTGCAGGCCATGGCAGTGGACACCCCGGGTGGTCGAATACACGTGCAATGGGACCAAGGCGCCAGCGCCACACCAAACGCGCAGCTGGCGTTCTTTGCCGAATTCTTGGCCACCACGGGCGTGTACGACTCCTGGGTCAACAGCTGCCCCTTGATCTACACCAGTCCCAACGCGCCACCCAAGCGCGATGTACTGGGGACGTGGTTGTTGGGCATACTGGCTGGGCATAACCGCTACGCCCACATCACCGCTTTGCGAGGCGACGCAGTGAGCCCACAGATACTGGGCATGCAAAAAATCAGCAGTGAAGACTCGCTACGGCGCGCCCTGTCGCGCATGGGCGCCCAGCAAAGCCAAGCCTGGCTTGCGCCCCAACTCATCGGTAGCGTGCAAACGGCACTGAACACCCCTTGGATCTTGGACGTCGACACCACCACCATCAAACCGCTGTACGGCAAACAAAGCGGGGCGCAGGTGAGCTACAACCCACACAAGCCAGGGCGGCCCAGCCACGCCCTGCATACGTACTGGGTGGGCAATCTGCGCTTGGTGCTGGACGTCGTCGTATCTCCCGGCAAAGAGCACAGTGCCGCCAAAGCTCGTCCGGGCTTGATTGGCGTGCTGGAAAAGCTCACCCCTGAGCAACGCCCGGCCTTGGTCCGAGGCGACTGCGGCTTTGGCAACGAGCCCTTCATCGCCGAGTTGGAAGAGCGCGCCCAGCCCTACTTGTTCAAGCTGCACCAGCCTGTGGGCGTCAAGAAATTGCTCGCACGCCAATTCGCGCGTGATGACTGGAGTAGCCCCGGCCCCAGCGACCAAGGCTGGAGCGCGGTTGAAGATACCCTCAAGCTCTCGGGCTGGGACAAATCACGTCGGGTGGTGGTCTTGCGCCGGGCGGTCAAAACCGATTTGGCGCTGAGTCGTAAAACCAAGAACGAGCCGGGCGAGCAGATTGAGTTGCTGATGCCCGACAAAGATGTGCAGGTCTGGGAATATGCGGTGCTGGTGACTAACAGCGGCTACGATCTCAATCCGGTGCCCACGCACCAATGCGTTACTCATCGTGTCCAAGATGGTCGAAACGGCAGCCTCTGCATCCTTCTACGTCAGCTGACTGAACCGTTCGGCGAGAAGTTGAATGAGGTTTGTTCGGGTCATGTACTCAGAAGAATAAAGCAGCTTTTCAGGATTCGCCCAAAAAGCGCGTTCAAAAGCCATTTAAGCGCGCTTTTAGACTGCCACTAACACCAGAGACTGTGCTAGCGAAAATTGTGCGGTTTACTGTCGCTGACGCGACGTAAAAATCTGGCGCGCCAGCAATCAATAGCCTAGCGCGCCGGTTGCGAACACTTGACATTATGTTATATAGTGTCAAGTGTTCATCCACTTTATTGGTGTACAAGGCCGTATTCATTGATGTTTTAGCTATATTTAAAATAGCACTCTGTGGGACCAAAGTTTTACCATGCGGACGGTCAAGTTGTCTCGCATGGCCGATTAAACGATCAGCCAGACCGACCCTGACTGACGCTTGCCTGTCCATCGCTCCCAGAATTTCTTCAAAAGGTTTAAGTCTCTAGCCTCTTGAAGGCGTTGTCTATGTTGATGTGTTCGCCCAAGGCGGACCATGGCCGCGCCGCTCAGGACGGATCTTCCTGACTCTCGGAATCATGAATACTTGTCAGATCGACGGCCGGCTAGCAACGTAGGAAAACAGCGCGGTCTGAGCCGAACGAACCGTATCCGCTCCTGCTATCCACGAGGCAGCCAATGTGTTTGAGTAATGCGCCCACACAGACGCCGCCACACAGCCCCCAACGCGGCCTCCGTCAGCAACTCATCACATACTCGCCTTGATAGACGGATCGCATCACGGGGTTATCGATCAACTTGAAGACGTCCAGCAGCGTGACATCGTCGGCGAGTCTCATCTGCGAAAACAAGAATTCACTGGCACGGTCCGTCACGTCCAGAGCAGGATCTTCACGATCCGAGCGTTGGTGTATCAGCTTCGGTCCGTGATGCAGGGTGATGCGTATTCCGGCGATCGTGACCGGTGGCGCAGCGTGCGGTATTGCGCATCCAAATTGTAGGGGTGTCGGTCACGATGGGTCTGGATTGACCTCCTTTTTGCTTGATTTTGGCTTCTGACGAAGAGACTCGCCCGTCAGGGTGAATCGGTGATTCCTTTGCATCACCCGGTCCAGAATGG
>JBBKVN010000542.1:0-2692 GCA_037968455.1 Rhodoferax sp. | reverse complement strand
TGCCTGGTGGTGTTCTGGTTCAGCGCCCTGCCCTCCATTGATTTTTCCAAGTGGGCAATGAACGTGGGTGAAGGCGGCGTGGCGCTACCAGAAGGTAATGGGCCATTTCTGCCGATGGGCCTGGCGGGCGTGCTGGCTTGCCTGCCGTTTGCGGTGTGGCTGTTTCTGGCAATTGAGCAGTTGCCACTGGCAGCGGAAGAGTCGGTGGACCCCAAGCGCGATATGCCACGTGGCATTCTGGCCGGCATCTTTACCCTGATTTTGTCGGCCTTCATGATTCTGTGGCTCAACCCCTCTGTCGCGGGCGTGGGTTCCCACAAACTAGGCACTTCGGGCGAACCTCTGCTGGATGGTTTCAAGGCCATTTATGGCGATGGCATTGCCAAGACACTGGCCACGGTGGCGGTGTTGGGCCTGGTCGCCAGCTTTCACACCATCATCTTCGCAAAAGGACGCCAGATTTACTCGCTGAGCCGGGCGGGTTACTTTCCGTCCGCCCTGTCAGTGACACACGGCAGTCGCAAAACCCCGCACATTGCGATGATCACCGGCGCCGTTCTGGCCTTGGTAGTGATGTTCATTTTGTGGTTCAGCTTGGGTGCGGACAAGGGCGCGGCCGTCATTGGTGGCACGCTGCTGAACATGGCCGTGTTTGGCGCCATGTTCTCTTACATCATGCAAGCGCTGTCGTTCATTTTGCTGCGCAAAAATTTCCCCGCGCTGGCACGGCCCTACCGCAGCCCGTTTGGGGTGGTGGGCGCGGTGTTGACGATTGTGATTGCAGCTGTCACCCTTTACTTTCAGTTGACGGACCCGGTTTATCAGCAGGGCGTGATGTGGGTGGCCATCTGGTTCAGCGTGGGCATAGCCTACTTTGCGCTGGTGGGTCGCAAGCGCCTGATTCTTTCTCCGGAAGAGGAATTCGCCCTTGATCATGCCAAAGCCCAACGCATTGCCGGCGGCGCGCCCGTCCACTAATCAACACTGGAAAGGCCTTATGGCGACCCCAAAGAAAAAAACAGCGGGCGAACACCCCGCACTGACCCAGTTCAAGCAATCTGACGCCAAAAAAGTCAAGGTAGCAGTCAGCGACATTGATGGCATTCTGCGCGGCAAGTACCTGCACCGGGACAAGTTCCTGGGCGCCGCCGAGCCGGCACCCGGCGGTGGGTTTGGCTTTTGTGATGTCGTTTTGGGCTGGGACATGATGGATGTCACCTATGACAACACCACGGCCACCGGCTGGCAGCACGGCTTTCCAGACGCACTGGCCCGGCTTGACCTGAACACCGCACGCCATGTGCCTTGGGACGACGATGTGCCCTTCTTTTTGGGCGAATTCGTCAACGCCGATGGTTCGGCCCACGCCCAGTGCCCCCGCCAGACCCTGAAGCGTGTGCTCAAGCGTGCCGAGAAAATGGGTTTCAAAGTTATGACCGGCATGGAGTTTGAGTGGTTCAACTTTCTTGAAACGCCGCAAAGTTGGGCGGCCAAGAAGGGAGTGGGACCCGAGGTGCTCACACCGGGCATGTTTGGTTATTCGCTGCTGCGCATGAACCAGAACCGGGATTTTCTGAATGCCATCATGGACGACATGCTGGCATTTGGCGTGCCGATTGAGGGGCTGCACACAGAGACCGGCCCCGGCGTCTATGAAGCGGCATTGGGCTTTAGCGAGGCACTAGAGCAGGCCGACCGCGCCATTCTTTTCAAAACCGGCACCAAAGAGATTGGTGCGGGCTTTGGCATCATGCCCAGCTTCATGGCCAAGCCCCACCAGCAGCTGCCAGGCTGCAGCGGGCACATTCACCAAAGTCTGTCTGACGGCAAGAACAACTTGTTTTTTGACGCCAAGAACCCGCGCAAGATGAGCCCGCTGTTTGAAAGCTATTTGGCGGGCCAAGTGGCCTGCCTGATGGAGTTTGCGCCGATGATGTGGCCCACCATCAACAGCTACAAGCGGCTGGTGGACGGCTATTGGGCCCCTGTGAAGCCCACCTGGGGAGTGGACAACCGTACAGCCAGTTTCCGGGTCATTGCTGGCAGCCCCAAGGCCACCCGGCTGGAGACACGCTGCCCCGGTGCCGATGTGAACCCGTACCTGGCGATGGCGGCGGTGATTGCGGCCGGTTTGGACGGTGTGGAAAAGGGGCTTAAGCTGACAGCCCCCCCAATAACCGGGACCAATGTGGGCGGCGAGCACATTGCGCGTGCGCCGCGCACCTTGATTGAGACTACCCGAGTCCTCGAGAAATCCACCATTGCCAGAGACTGGCTAGGCGACGGCTTTGTGGACCATTTCGCTGCCACCCGCGACTGGGAATGGCGCCAGTGGCTGGACGCTGTGACAGACTATGAAATGAAACGCTATTTCGAGATCATCTGACGCGCCGAGTGCAGAACAGGGCCGTGCGTCAGGGCTGAAATGGCGCAAAACGTTGCCAATCAAACCGGCGCACCACGCCATTTGCGCCAGGGTCCGATCACCCGTGCGGCAGGTGGGTGACTCTGAGGTGAAACAGTCAGAGACCGTCGGGAAAACTTACAGATAACAACAGTCGGGCCCGCCAGTTGCGGCGCCGACTTTCGTTCGGCGGGCCGAGATGTCTCGTAAGTCCTTGTTTTTGCACGGCCAGATCGCATTGACGGAGCCAGACCTTCAATGGATGTCATTTGTGGCACAAATCGTGCA
>JBBKVN010000541.1:0-9710 GCA_037968455.1 Rhodoferax sp. | reverse complement strand
AGGAGTCAGAAAATTTTACGGGGGTGACGCAGGCAAAGTGAGCCGAAAACTCAAACCGGCGTCAGTGGCTTCAGCGCTCAGCTGCCCTCCACCCTCGTTCAGGCTCTTGCGTGCCTGGTACAGCCCCAGGCCCAGCCCACCGGGTCGCCCGCTGGTGAAAGGCTCAAACAGCTGACTGGTCGGCAACCGGTTCTCGCCAGCCGGCCAGGGGCTCACAAACTGAATTTCAGCCTGGGCGTGTGCCTGTTCCGTCGCCCCTTGCATGCGCAGATGAAAGGTGGGCTTGCGGGCCGCCGCCTCACGCCAATTGGGTGCCAAATTGGAGAACAGGTTGTCCAGAACACGGGCCAGCAAGCCACGAGCGATCCAGGCGTGTGCTGCGCCGGACAGGTCCACATCCACCCCGGCCAAGTGCGCTGCTTTGCTGACAGCCCGTTGAAGGTCGACTTCGCGCGGGTTGTCAATGACGGGCTTTTGTCCCAGGGCATCGCGCAGACGGTGCACACGCTCTTGCGCCAACGGTGCGTTGTCCCTCAGGCGCTTGCCGGCGGACAGAAGTGAGGCGTCGTCCTCGCAGGCGGCAAAATCTGCACACACCCAGCCCACCCACTGGGCGAGGTTGCGCATGTCGTGCTGCAAGTAGAGGGACAGCCGGGCACGCTCGGCCAGCGCAACCGACATGGCCTCAGTGCGCGCCCGGACACCGGTTTCCAGCATCAGCACAAAAACCTGCGCCAGTTGCTCCGCAAACAACCAGACCTCACCCCGGGTTGCACGGTGGCGCAGGATCAAGGTGAGTTGAACATCGTCGCCGCCATCAATCTGGCACACCACATCGCGTCGTTGACTCCCAGCGGATTCGGACGCGGCGGGCTGCCCCAACTCAATCTGGACCGGATCACCAAACCAGTGCCCCGTCAAGCTCATCTCTTGCCAGCCACCGTCTGCCAGAAGAGGCCACGCCTGAGCTGGCAAGTCCAACGGCGCCAAACCCCGCCCTCCCAGCTGAAGCAGCGCCTGCATGTTGCGACGGTAGCGCTTCACACGGCGGGACATGGCCAAGCTGGTGGCCAACAAGGTGAGGCCGGCCACAAGAAAAACAAACGGAAGACTATTCAGGACGCTGGATGCCATACTTTTTCAAGTAGTAATACACATGCTCTCTTGCCAACCCCAGGCGCCGGGCGGTTTCAGCGACGTTGTAGCCACTGGCTGCCAGCACGCGACGCACCAACTGCTCTTCCGCATGGGCGCCGGCTTCTTTGGGGCCCTCTCCCAGGCGAGCGGTCATGTGAAGACGGGCCTCGCCGGCCAGACTCAGGCGACTTTCTTGCGTCAGAAACAACTCGGCCCGGCGCAGTGAGGAAAACACGGCAGCCATGGGCGCAGGTTTCACCAGAAAATCAAATGCCCCTCGGCGTACCGCCTCCAGCGCGGCAGCCTCGTCTTCTTGCCCGGTGAGCACAATGATTTTGCTGTCTGGCGCTTGTTGCAGGTAGTGCTCCAACACCGCCAGTCCTTCCGCCATGGTGCTGGCATGGGGTGGTAGTCCCAGGTCCAACAAAACCAGGCGGGGGGGGAGCGAGGCGCAGATTTTCATCGCCTGCTCCCGGTTGTGGGCGGTTTGTACGGCGTAACCTGTGTCGCGCAGCGCGGAAGCGAGGTAGCCGCTGAGCGCCAAGTCGTCTTCGACCAGCAAAACCTCACGTGCCGCGGGACTTCCCCCCTCACCCGACGAGCTAGTCATCGCTACCGGTCAATCTGGAAATCAAAGGAATGATGGCAACACCAAACCCAATAAACAGCAGGGCAAAACCCGCAAAGGCGCGAAACAACACCCACTCAGAGGCCGTATCCGGGCTGACCGCCAGCAAAGCATAGCCAGCCACCAGGATCAACAAGCCGATAACGATTCGCCAGCGCCGGCGGTTGGTGCGCGAGTGAAAACTTACCCGCAACTCGTCGTAATTGGAGTCAGTCATGGCAATCGACCTGCCTGAACCATGCGGCTGAAAAGGACGTTAGGGGACAGCCAGGTCACGATGTCGTCGAATTCGCCGCCCAACGTGGTGCCCTCGCTCGGGGTACGCTGAATGAAGGTCGTGCCCGCAATCGACCCAGCCACCGTACCCGTGTCATTGCTGATTTCGTCAAGGTTGGTTGCGCCCGCGGACTGATTTGGTACGACCGTTCCTGCATCGGTGGTGCCAAAGTTGATTTTTCCATGGGAGAACACCACCGCGAGGATGCAACCATTGAAGGAGGTGCACGCCGCTGCAGTGCCAGCCACAAAGGTCAATGCTCCGGCGGCATCACGAGTCTGGACTTTTTTGCTGGAAAGCGTCGTGAAAGCAAATGGGGCATTGGCGAAAGCAGGCGTCACGCTGTATCGGACGATTTTGCTCCAGCCGTCCAATTTATTGACTCCCAGTACTGCCCAAGGAATGAACCCGGTGCATTGCGCGTCGTTGGCACAAGGGAGCACGCGCTCAGTTCCAATGACCGCCGAGGCGGCTGGTCGAGGCAGACGACCATTGGCGATGGCAAAGCCAATCAAGGCTTCTTTGACCTCCTCAAGCTGGCGCTCTGTACCCTTCACTTTTTGCTGTTCGATCTGCGTGCTCAACAGTGTCAAACCGCCCCCCAGAAGCAAACCCATGATGACGAGCACCATGGCCATTTCAACCAATGTGAAGCCTTGTACTTTCCGGGGCAAGCGTAGATTCTTCATGGTTTGTGGCCGCTCAGGGCAGTTGACTGCGAAGCAGTGGAATAACGATGTCGTCGAACTCACCGCCAAACGCGGCTGCGGTATTTTCGCTGGCTTCGCGTTGAATGAAGGTCGTGCCCGGGGTTGACGCACCCACTGTGCCCGTGTTGTTGCTGATTTCGTCAATATTGGTCGCACCCGCAGACTGGTTGGCGATAGCCGTGCCTGCGTCCGTGGTGCCCAAATTCGCCTTGCCATGAGAGAACAGCACTGCGGGAACATTCACGGACACATCGGTCAGGGCTCCGACGGCATTGCGAGTCTGGATTTTTTTGGTGCCAGTAGTGGTCGCCACGAAAGGCGCGTTGGCAAACGCGGGTGTAACGCTATAGCGCAGGACCTTGGTCCACGCGTCCCGTTTGGACACGCCCAATGTCGCCCAGGGGAGGAGGCCTGTACAGATCGCTTCACTGCCGCACGCAGCCCGTTCACTGCCATTGGTGCCCGAAAGGGCCGGACGGGGGAGGCGCCCATTTGCCAAGGCGAAGCCCATGAGGGCTTCTCTGGCCTGGGTCAAGGCCAGGGTCGTTGCAGCGACATGGGCGCGTTCTGATGCGGCACGTCCGGCGAGTTGAATGGCGAACATCGCGCCCAACACGCCCGCAATCATGAGCATGATCATCAGGGCGGCACCGCGCTGTCGAGTCATGGGCGGGTCTTCTTTGTGGTCACGGCACCGGGACTCACAATGTCGGCCCGTTCGCGGGTGTTGAGGTCAAGGGCCTCGCCGACCCGAACACGTTGGCCGTCCACGGTGACGCTGCCCGAAGAAATGGTGGTTTTGACAACAGGTGCCTGCGTCTGCCCCTCTGGCACAGCTTGGCCGTTGATCCAGGCCGTGCTTTTTCCACCCGTTCGCTTGACAATGCCAGTGACGTGCACGACGGAACTGCTTTCTACGTCAAGCTCACCCAACCGGCCTTGAGTGATGGCGAGTCGTTCTTGTGCCGAATAGAACAGCGTGCCAAGCCGGGTGTCGGACGATGTCGCCGCGTCGCCATTTGTTGCTCCATGGACATGGGTCGCCAATGAGAGCAGTAGGCAGCAACCCAGGCCCGAACCAGCCCGGGAAAATGCAGCACGACCTGTCGACGCTGGCAGTTTCATGGTTTCGAACATAAGCTGAGTCTAGTGACCGGCACGGGTTTGACAAGCCGCGGCATTCACGATTGTCCAGCCTTCGCAGTGTGAACTGGCAAAGTGAAAAATCGCAAGGTGCAACGGACGGACAGACCCGCCGCAGACGGCTCGGTGAGCGAGCATTCATTCACACGAAAACGACCTTTGACCCTGGACTGGTAAAGGCGCAGAAAGGCCAACAACTCTCCCTCGTGAATGTCGCTGATCTGAAATTCAAGGTCATGAAACAGAGGGCCTTCGGGCGCCTCGGCGCCACCACCCAACTCGCCACTGGCGGCCGGTGCCTCCACGCCTTGCTGCGTCAGAGGTTTAGGCGGCTGCAGGGTGTAGGTTAGTGTATTGGGCAACCCCAGCTGCTCCCGACTGGCGATCAGTTGCTCGACCCAGCCTTCGCGATCAGCCCGGCCTACCAGGCCTTGTTCAGTCAGCGCCTCAAACTGGTCAATTTCTTCCTGGAGGCTGACGGCATCTGCCTCTTTCTCTCGCAGACTAGCCTCACTTTGAACTGCCAGTTGCTGCAAATTCAATTGCTGGGTTTTGGCCTGCTGCGCCAAGTAGCGACCGCCTTGCCACACACCCACCGTCGCGAAGAGCGCGAGGCCCAAAGCGATCAAACTGCGCCGTGAGGCGAGGAGAATTCGTTGGTTGGCACTCATTGGGTCACCCCCGTCTGCGGCAGGCTTGGCGATTGCGCTGGAAGTGCGAGGCACCAAATGGGTGGCACGTTGGTCGGCGCCGTGGCATCACCGCCTTTGAGCGCAGCGCTTTGTTGCATTTGCGCCGGGTCAATCAGCAGACGAACACCATTTGACTTGCCCAGCTGTGCAGACAGGCTCGCGACCAGCTGGGCTCTGGCTCTTTCCCGTTGCTCATCAGGCAGCGCGGCCTCAAACGTCACCTCCACAATGCGCATCTCAGGAGATCCATTGGCCTCGACCGGCACCGCAGGCACCAATCCTTCACCGGCACATGCCTTTTGACCCGGCGACAACAAACGCCACGCGTATTGATGGAGTCGAACGGTGTTGAATTGGCTGACAACGGCGCCAAGCTGCCTGACGTCATCGGCAAACGGGCGAACCGCGAGTATTTCATTTTGATCCAATGCCGCGGCTGCGCGAACCAATTCAGCCGGCACCCCAAACTTTGCCAACACCCCATCGACTTCGCCGATTTTCACCTGCAGTCCTTGAACACGGCTTTGAATTTGTTGTTGGCTGGAATGCGCAGCCAATACTTCGCGCATGTTGTCCACCCCCAGCCAGACCGCCAGCGCCAGACAGGCCGCAGCGGCGCCATAGGCCAGTCGGCTTATGCCCGATGCGACAAACTCCGTGCGCTGGGAAAGAGGGGCCACTTGCCCAACCGGCGATGCAATAACCAAGTCAAACAATGAGAATTGCCAATCTTGGGGCGCCACTTTGGACCAAGGCCGCGGGGCGTCCAGTAGATAGACATTGTCTGGCGCAAGCCATTCTTCCATGCCCGTTGAGTCGCCTAACACCAACACGGCACGGGGCTTCGTGCTGCGTTCAAGTACTCGGGTGTTCTCCAGGTGACGCACCGTCCGAACGATCTCGGACGCCAATGCCCGGGGTTCCGCGACATTTGGAATCAATCGGGTCAGCACGGGAACACGGTCTTTCAAGACCACCAGTCGCATTGCGCCGGGGCCTGGGAGCGCGACAAACAACTCCCGCGGCATGCCTGGCTTTGCGCCGACGGTCGCAAGCAGCATGGAGGTGAGCCACACCCCGGCCAACGGCCCGCTGCACCCCGCCAAGGCGGCATCCAACCGATTAGCCGCATCCAGCCCCAGAGCAGATTGCCGCGGGGGGGCAAGGCGTTCCATGAGACCGCCGCTGGGACGCGCAGGCAAAAGGCTACGGTAGGGTGTATCTGGGAAGCGGCTGGCCAACTGGCGGGCGAGGAAACTCTGGCGGTCACGTCCAAACAACCGGGGAACCTGTATTTCAGTAAATCCTTCTTCTGGCAGGTCGGTGAGCACCCAGACTGGGCCTGACGGGGCTTCGCCCGCATGGACGTGCCAGCCTTCCCGGTCCATTTGCCAAAGCCGGGAGTCTGCGGGGGTAACGTGCAACAGATATTTCATGGCAGCGTCACGTTTTCATGGTCGCAATGGTGTCGTAAATGGGGCCCAAAACGGCCAGCATGATCCAACCCAAAATCAATCCCATGATGACGGTCAAAACTGGTTCGATCATCGCCTGCACTTTGCCCACCGATTCATCGATATCCCGATTGAAAAAGTAGGTGATGTTGTTGAGGGCGGTGTCCAGCGCTCCCGTCGCCTCCCCCACTTTCAGCATGCGAATCACCAACGACGGGAACAGCCTTTCGGCGGCAAAACTATCGGACAGGAGCACGCCATTCGTGACTCGCTCACGCGCTCGCGCAATCGCGCCTTGCACCACGACATTGCTGGAAATATTTTGGCAGTACGCCAGGCCATCAATCATGGGAACACCTGTGCGGTACATCAACGAGAACGTGTCGGCAAAGCGCGCCAGAATCATCTTTTTTAACACCGGCCCCACGAAGGGAAAAGTCAACTGCCATTGATGCAGGCGAAAGCGAACCCGCGGAAACGCAGCGGAGAGTGCCAACGTGATGGCGGTAACCACCGGCGGCATCAGAAGAATGAGCCACCAAAAGTCCACGAAAAACTTGGACAGCGCAATCAGCATCCGGGTTTGCAGGGGGATCTCTTGCCCCATGTTCTTCAGGAACCCCACCAGCTGAGGAACCAGGTAAATCATCAAGAAAAAGACCACTCCACCAATGACTACCATGACAAAGCTGGGGTACATGAGTAGTTTTTTGGTTTGCGAGGCCATTTCGTCCTGCCACTTCAGCGAACGCACAATTTCCTTGAGCACCTCAGGCAACTGGCCCGTGACCTCGCCCGCATGGATCAAACTGACGATGGACGGAGAGAACACTTCAGGGTAGGCTTCAACCGCCTGACCGAATGTGGCGCCGGCCTCAATCTTTTCGTACAGCCCACTGCACAAGTCTCGACTGGTTGGAAACTCTGACCCGTCCCGCAGATCACCCAAAGAGGTCAGCAAAGAGACACCCGCCCTCACCAGCATCTCCAGCTGAAAGAAGAAGTCAATCACCTCGCGCCGGGGCATACTTTTGACAATACGCGCCCGTGATTTCAATTTCTTGGCAGAGACCAAGAGGAGACCCACACGCTTGAGCTGGGTTTCCAAATCCAGCTCGTGCAGGGCCTCAATCTGGCCCTTGTTGATCAGGCCCTCGGCCGTGGTTGCCCTAAATTGGTAAAGCGCCATCAGGCAATCAACTCCGTCAGGTCAACGACACGACCCACCTCCTCGATTGTGGTCACACCTTCACGCACACGGCGCATGCCATCTTCTGCCATGGGCGAGAAGCCGCCTTGCCGCAGGTAGTCGCCCATGGCCTTGATACTGGCACGCTGGGTCACCAATTCGTCCAGGTCCGAGTCAAACTTGAGAAGTTCCATAATGGTCATTCGACCTTTATAGCCCTGCCCGTCACAGGCGGGGCAACCGACGGGGCGGTAAACAACGCTTGCGTCGCCAGGCGGCAGTTTCAGCAATTGCGCCTCAATGGGACTTGGCGTGTCCGGTGTTTTGCATTTCTTGCACAAGGTGCGGACCAAACGCTGGGCAATGATGCCAATCACATTGCCGGCCAGAACATCAGGCTTGATACCAAGGTCAATCAAGCGCGGGATAGAGCGTATGGCGGAATTGGTGTGCAGGGTTGAGAACACCTGGTGGCCGGTCATCGCAGCCCTGAACGCCATCTCGGCGGTGTCTTTGTCTCGCACCTCACCTACCAGAATGATGTCAGGGTCTTGGCGCATCATGGACCGGATGCCCTCAGAAAAATCCATTTTTACCGAGTCTGACAAGGAGGTTTGCCGAATGATTGGCATGGGGTACTCAACCGGGTCCTCCAGCGTCATGATGTTGACTGCCTCGCTGTTGAGATGACCCAAAATCGAGTACAGGGTGGTGGTCTTTCCCGACCCTGTGGGGCCTGTGACCAGCAGAATCCCTTCTGGCCGGGACAGCATCAGCTGCAGCAACGTCAACTGCGACTCGGACAACCCCAGACCGGTGATGGGCACGATGCCACGCTTGCGATCGAGGATACGCAAGACAAAATTCTCGCCATGAATCGTTGGCTGCACCGCAGAACGGAAGTCGACCGGGCTGCCGGAAATAGACAACGAAATTCGGCCATCTTGAGGCGCCCGGGTTTCGGCAATATTCATGTGCGCCATGACCTTCAAGCGCACCACCATGGCGGACCAATAACGCAAGTGCAAGGACCGTACCTGACGCAACACACCGTCGATTCGGTAGCGAATGCGCAAAAACTGGGTTTCCGGTTCAAAGTGAATGTCAGACGACCCGCGCAGTGTGGCGTCAGCCAGCAGCGCGTCCACCAATCGGACAACGGGGTGGCTGTAGCCTTCAGTGCCGCCACTGAGGCTGGCCATGTCAATCGTGCCGGACTCCAACTCATGGAGAATGCCGTCAATAGACAGTTCATGGCCGTAAAACTGCTCAATGGCCGCCATGACCTCCGTGCTGCTGGCCAGTCGCCAGCGCGGGCTCGGGCCGCCCGCGAGTTGGGCGTTAATTTGGTCAGAAGCAACGATGTCGTTGGGGTTGCCACTCGCAATCAAAATTTCATTGCGCTGCAGATCCAGACTGACCGGAAACAGGGCGTAACGTTTGGCCAGCGCCTTCGGAATGAGAGCCAACGCCCGAGGGTCTGCGACGATGCCATGAAGGCTGATGGCCTGCTCGCCCAAATTGTCAGCCAGCGCATTGCGCATGGCGTCTTCTGTGACAAAGCCCAGCGCCAGAAGCGCCTCGCCCAGTGGTTTGCCGGTGGTCTTTTGCTCCTGCAGTGCAATGCTGAGTTGGTCTTTGCTGATGAGCTGAAGCTCGACCAGTTTGTCACCCAAGCGAACAGGCTTGGCGGACGACGCGTCTTGCATGGGATTCACCATGGCAAAGCTACTTCAAACAAGGTCAACACGGCGGGTGAAATGAAATTCATGGGTCACTCATTGCGGCAAAGTAGGGGTCGGCTCTGCCACAGCGGGGCTACGCAACTGCTCTAGCCTCAATTGGACTGCCGCATGAGGGACGTTGCTGGCACGCTCCCCGCCAGACTGGGCGGACAGGGTCAATGCCATTTCATAGTAGCGTCTTGCGGACACATAGCTGCGCATGCGGTCCAGTGCCACCGCCAGATTGAATGCATGAGACGCCACAGCGGGCTCCAGCAGATGGGCTTGGTAGAACGCCTGCTGCGCATCGGCCATGCGATTCTCTTGAACAAGGCTGTGTCCCAGCATCACCTGGGCGGCAGCGGACTTGGGATTCTGCTCGGCCACATCGCGAGCACGGCTGCCACTGTCCGGACTGCCGGTGCGGGCCGCCAAGGCGACCAGGCCTGCTTGGGCCACCGCATTGCCGGGGTCTTGGCGCAAAACCCGTCTGTAATACGCACCAGCCTCGTCGTCGCGGCTCTGTTGGTGAGCGACATAGGCCAGTCCCAAAAGGGCATCTCGCTCTTCAGGGTTGTTGAGCAAAGCCTGAGAATAGGCCTGTGCCGCGTCTTTGAGACGGCCTTGGATCAACGCTTCGTACCCCAACTCCAGGGACGTGGGCCCAGTGCTGCGACGCTGAATCGAGGCGACCTCTTTCTTGGCGGCGCCTTTTACCTCTTGTGTGGCGACTGGTTTGGAAGGCGTTTCAACCCG